>NZ_CP085524.1:2730000-2932500 GCF_004353525.1 Zhaonella formicivorans | reverse complement strand
CGCCCGAGGCTAGCCCTAAAGCTATTTCGGGGAGAACCAGCTATCTCTGAGTTCGATTGGCATTTCACCCCTACCCACACGTCATCCGCCGACTTTTCAACGTCGGTCGGTTCGGGCCTCCACGAAACATTACTCCCGCTTCACCCTGCACATGGGTAGATCACTCAGTTTCGGGTCTACGACAACAAACTTTCGCCCTATTCAGACTCGCTTTCGCTCCGGCTCCGCTTCCTTCCGCTTAACCTCGCTTGTTATCGTAACTCGCCGGTCCGTTCTACAAAAAGTACGCGGTCATACCCTCTCGGGTACTCCCACTGCTTGTAAGCACACGGTTTCAGGTCCTCTTTCACTCCCCTCCCGGGGTGCTTTTCACCTTTCCCTCACGGTACTTCTCCGCTATCGGTCGCTAAGGAGTATTTAGCCTTGGGAGGTGGTCCTCCCTGCTTCCCACGGGGTTCCTCGTGTCCCGTGGTACTCAGGATACTCTCTTTAAGTCTTCCGCTTTCGCCTACAAGGCTTTACTACTTCCTGTGGCGGGCCTTTCCAGACCTCTTCGGCTAGCTTCCAACTTATTTACCGAGAGTCCTTCAACCCCAAAAGCTTTCGCTCTTGGTTTGGGCTCTTCCCCTTTCGCTCGCCGCTACTTAGGAAATCGATTATTCTTTCTCTTCCTCTGGGTACTAAGATGTTTCAGTTCCCCAGGTTCGCTCCTCTATGCCTATTTTCTTCAGCATAGGGTTACGGGATATTACTCCCGTAGGGTTCCCCCATTCGGGTATCTCCGGATCTCGGCCTGCTTGCGGCTCCCCGAAGCTTTTCGCAGCTTACCACGCCCTTCTTCGCCTCTTAGCGCCTAGGCATCCTCCGTGTGCCCTTCCTAGCTTGACCATCCTTGAGTTTTGAGTGTTGAGTGTTGAGTTTTGAGTTTTTTTCAACTCTTAACTCTTCACTTTTAACTCTTAACTCTTGACTCGCCTAGTGGATTGAATCCTTTTTTCTACCTGCGTGTACTACTTCTCGCTTCCTCTCGTTCGCTTTCCGTAGTCACTTCCTCGCTGTGCAGTTTTCAAAGAACATCCTTTTGCTTTCAGGTATTACTTACTGCTCTGGCCTTCAGCTCTCAGCTGTCAGCTTTTTCCCAAGTTCTTCTCTTGGGTCTTTTGGCTGACGGCTGCCAGCTAATCGCTGACCTTTTGTCATACCTTAAAGCTAAGTGGTGGAGATGAGCGGAATCGAACCGCTGACCCCCTGCTTGCAAGGCAGGTGCTCTCCCAGCTGAGCTACACCCCCACTTTTCTAGTGTTGAGTTTTGAATTTTGAGTTTTGAGTTATTTTTTTCAAACTCAATACTCAACTCCCTTAACTCAAAACTAGTTTCTGGTGGGCCTAGGTGGACTTGAACCACCGACCTCACGCTTATCAGGCGTGCGCTCTGACCAGCTGAGCTATAGGCCCTTATTCGCTTAGGTATTACTTACTGCTCTGGCCTTCAGCTCTCAGCTATCAGCTGTCAGCTTTTTCCCAAGTTCTTCTCTTGGGTCTTTTGGCTGACGGCTGCAGGCTAATCGCTGACCTTTTGTCATACCCCAGAGACTTCTGGTCTCTGAAAACTAAACAGTGGTTTTTTATGCCCGATTATCGACCTGGAGTGCTCTTTGGTATTACTTCTTGGTCCAGCCTTCAGCTATTAGCTATCAGCTTTTTTCCCAAGTTTTTCTCTTGGGTCTTTTTGCTGTCGGCTGTCGGCTGTTGGCTGACCTTTTGTCATACCCTTAAGCTTTTCTCCTTAGAAAGGAGGTGATCCAGCCGCACCTTCCGATACGGCTACCTTGTTACGACTTCACCCCAATCACCAACCCCACCTTCGACGGCTGCCCCCTTGCGGTTAGCTCACCGGCTTCGGGTGTTGTTAGCTTTCGTGGTGTGACGGGCGGTGTGTACAAGGCCCGGGAACGTATTCACCGCGGCATGCTGATCCGCGATTACTAGCGATTCCGGCTTCATGCAGGCGAGTTGCAGCCTGCAATCCGAACTGAGAGCTGCTTTTTGGGATTCGCTCCGGATCACTCCTTCGCCTCCCTCTGTACAGCCCATTGTAGCACGTGTGTAGCCCGGATCATAAGGGGCATGATGATTTGACGTCATCCCCACCTTCCTCCGGTTTGTCACCGGCAGTCCCTTTAGAGTGCCCAACCTCACTTGCTGGCAACTAAAGGTAGGGGTTGCGCTCGTTGCGGGACTTAACCCAACATCTCACGACACGAGCTGACGACAACCATGCACCACCTGTCTCCCTGTGCCAAATGGCTATTTCCACTTTCGTGTGTTTCAGGGGATGTCAAGACCCGGTAAGGTTCTTCGCGTTGCGTCGAATTAAACCACATGCTCCACCGCTTGTGCGGGCCCCCGTCAATTCCTTTGAGTTTCAGCCTTACCGTACTCCCCAGGCGGGGTACTTAGTGCGTTTGCTACGGCACAGAAGGGGTCGATACCTCCTACACCTAGTACCCATCGTTTACGGCGTGGACTACCAGGGTATCTAATCCTGTTTGCTCCCCACGCTTTCGCGCCTCAGCGTCAGGGTTAGGCCAGAAAGTCGCCTTCGCCACTGGTGTTCCTCCTAATATCTACGCATTTCACCGCTACACTAGGAATTCCACTTCCCTCTCCTACCCTCAAGTTAACCAGTTTCAGATGCAACCTCTCGGTTGAGCCCAGAGTTTTCACACCTGACTTAATTAACCGCCTACACGCCCTTTACGCCCAGTAATTCCGGACAACGCTCGCCCCCTACGTATTACCGCGGCTGCTGGCACGTAGTTAGCCGGGGCTTCCTCTTTAGGTACCGTCACCTATACCGCTTTTCGCAGCATAGACTTCGTCCCTCTTGACAGAGCTTTACGACCCGAAGGCCTTCTTCACTCACGCGGCGTTGCTGCGTCAGGGTTCCCCCCATTGCGCAATATTCCCCACTGCTGCCTCCCGTAGGAGTCTGGGCCGTGTCTCAGTCCCAGTGTGGCCGGTCACCCTCTCAGGCCGGCTACCCATCGTCGCCTTGGTAGGCCGTTACCCCACCAACTAGCTAATGGGACGCGGGCTCATCCTATTGCGGTAGCTTATTCCAGAGGCCTCCTTTTCCTTGCCCCAAGATGCCTTGGGACAAGCTTATCCGGTATTAGCACCGGTTTCCCGCTGTTATCCCGGTCAATAGGGTAGATTGCCCACGCGTTACTCACCCGTCCGCCACTAGCCTTTACTTATAGCAAGCTATTCATAAAGGCCCGTTCGACTTGCATGTGTTAGGCACGCCGCCAGCGTTCGTCCTGAGCCAGGATCAAACTCTCCATAGATATCTAGGCTATCAGCTTCCAGTTTTCAGCCTTCAGCTAAAAACTTTCCGCTGCCTTTTTTCTTGGTTTGTTCAATCGGCTCGATTGTCTTCTCTTCACGAGTTTCTCTTTCGATTCATTTCTTCGCCAGCCCCACTCTAGCTGATAGCTATGAGCTCTTGGCTGACGGCTAAAAGAATCGGGCATGTCGTCTTCCACTGTTCAGTTTTCAAAGACCAGCTTGCGGCTTGGGCTTTTGCCCCCGCGCGACAAAATTTATCTTACCATGTCCCGACCCTTTTGTCAACTGCCTTTTTTTCACGATGTCTATAAGTTGCTCTAAATTGCAATATTTAATGTCCGAATTATAGTAAAACCTAATATTGTAAAGTTATGTTCCTGCCTAAGCTTGCGGTTAAAAGGAACGTATTTTTACTAAAAATATTTTGCTTTTCCATATATGTAAGGGAGCGACCCCTAAGTTTTACTTATGGCTCGCTCCCATTCGCGGCGCTACCGGTTAATACTCATTTATCCTCCAGCAGCGGCTTACACTTGCGCATATCAGAATTTCTTATTGCCTTTTTCACCCACAATTGTATCAAGCCAGTTTTTTATCTTGTCAATTTCAATTTCGTCGCAAATTATTATTACAATACTATCTTCAATTTTAATGCAGCAGTTACACTCCTTTTCCTTTTCCTTTACCTTTTCATGTTCCAATGTCATTTGCTCCTTTCACATTAATTTTTTATAACCACCAGTGGTGTAATACATCTTATGATATGCAAGCAAAGCGGGTTCTTTTTTTTGCTAATTTTTCCGTTTTTTGTCTAGTTATTTTTTTGATTCTTAACTAAGTCTAAATTAACCGGATTACTAAACTATATATTTAGCAGCAATTTTATGCGGTACTCCCCAAAATAAAAACTAAAGCACCTGACCAGCAGGTGCCATTAATTTTTTATTCTTCTCTTGGTTTCATTGTGGGGAATAAAAGCACATCCCTAATAGAAGCCGCATCGGTGAGCAGCATGATCAGGCGGTCAACTCCAATCCCAAGCCCGCCTGCCGGCGGCATACCATACTCTAAAGCCCTGATAAAATCTTCATCCATAGGATGGGCTTCCTCGTCACCGGCAGCCTTTTGTTTTACCTGGGCTACAAACCGCTCTTTTTGGTCAATTGGGTCGTTGAGCTCGGAAAAAGCATTAGCCAATTCACGGCAGGCAATAAATGCCTCAAACCTGTAGGTAAATTCAGGATTATCTTTTTTGGGCTTGGCCAATGGTGAGATTTCCAAAGGATAATCAATAATAAAATGAGGCTGCATCAAATGAGGCTCAACATATGTTTCAAACATTTCGTTGATAATTTTACCTTTAGTTCGATTATTTTTCACGTCAATATTAAATTTTTCCCCGATTGCCACTGCTTCAGCATCGGTTTGTATGGTGGTAAAGTCTACATCAGTGTATTTCTTAATTGCATCCAGCATGGTTATCCTGGGCCACGGGGGTGTTAAGTTCAATACCTCACCCTGGTATACAATTTCGGTAGTCCCTAATGCCTCCTGGGCCACATAAGCTACCAGTTCCTCAGTCAGTGCCATCATATCTTCATAATCCGCGTAGGCTTGATATAACTCCATCATGGTAAATTCCGGATTATGACGAGTTGAAATACCCTCGTTGCGGAATACCCTGCCAATTTCGTAGACCCGCTCTAAGCCACCTACTAACAGTCGTTTGAGATGCAGTTCCAATGCAATCCGCATGTAAAGGTCAATATCCAGAGCATTATGGTGGGTAATAAATGGCCTGGCCGCAGCTCCTCCGGCAATAGGATGCAACACCGGGGTTTCTACTTCGAGGAAGCCCTTGGAATCAAGGAATTCCCTCATGGCTTTAATAGCTTTGCTGCGAACGATGAAAGTTTTTCTTACTTCCGGGTTCACAATCAGATCTACGTAGCGCTGACGGTACCTGATCTCCACATCCTTCAAACCATGCCATTTCTCAGGCAGGGGACGTAAAGATTTTGTTAAAAGCACCACATCCTCGGCCCAGACTGTCGTTTCTCCCATTTTGGTTTTAAAGACCTTGCCTTTTATGCCTATAATATCGCCAATATCCAGTTTGGTGAACATCTGGTATGTAAATTCACCTACATCGTCAAGGCGCACGTACACTTGAATTTGCCCGCTGAGGTCCTGGACATGGGCAAAACTAGCTTTGCCATGCCCTCGTTTAGCCATAATACGTCCGGCAATAGCCACAACCTGATTTTCCAGTTCTGCAAAATTATCCAGTATATTTTGGGCCATATGGGTACGCATATAACGCTGGCCAAAAGGATCTATACCTGCATTCCTAAGCTCGTCCAACTTTTGACGGCGCACTTGCATAAGTTCATTTAATTCGGCATCCACTATAAATTCCTCCCGGCTGCAAAATTGAAAATGAGAGGTAGTTGGGGACATACCTCCTGAAAACACATCCATTCAAAAGAGGTGTGTCCCCTGACCGACTCATCTTTTAATATCAAGTATCTGGTATTTCAAGACACCGGCAGGTACGTTGACTTCAACTATGGTGCCTATCCGCTGCCCTAAAATGGCTTTGCCCACAGGAGATTCATTTGAAATTTTGTTTTCCGCCGGATCGGCTTCCATTGAACCTACCAGAATATATTCCAACTCGTCATCGTATTCCAAATCCTTTAAAAGCACTTTTGAACCTAGGGAAACCACGTCAGTGGCTACGTCGTTATCCTCAATAACCCTGGCATTGCGCAGCTTTTTCTCCAGGGTTAAAATTTTCCCTTCGATAAATGCCTGCTCGTTTTTGGCATCTTCATACTCGGAATTTTCGCTGATATCGCCAAATTCAATAGCCTGCTTAATCCTCTCAGCAACTTCCTTGCGTTTAACGGATTTTAGGTACTCCAATTCCTCTTCTAATTTTTTTAACCCCTCGACTGTCAAAATGACTTCTTTTTCTGACATACCTTCCCGCTCCTTTTTATGTTTCTTGCCCCGGAATCAATAGTATGATATTACATTTAAGTTAAATCTGTGAAAACGACCCATTACTACCATAACAAGCACTGCTTACCCCACCAAAGGGGAAACAGTGCTTGCCTAAATTCAGTCTCCTTCTTCACAGGCTATTATATAAACGCTAACAATATTTGTCAAGGTTTTTAGCGCCTATGCTCTAAGAGCAACCCGATTGGCAAACGCTTTTTGCCGGATGGATTCAATTTGCTGTTCTTCTACAGGGCGCTCAAAACTTCGGAAACCAGCAAGTCTAAACCCATGTTTTTTGGCCAGCTTTCCAATTTCCTCCACTTGCTCCAAAGTCAGCTCCCGACCCAAAGTAAAATTTTCAAATCTTCCTTCCAAGGCTAAAATCATGGTTTCGGCCATGCAAGCCAACGCCAGTTTCGGTGGATAACCAAAGTTAAAATTGAAATTTACGTCTCCCGGAACTTCCACCATTCCGCCTTCTATTATCAGGACATCATCCCGCAGTTCAGCAACTTTTTTGGATACATCCCTTGGCCGGGCAACGTCACATACTATCGCCCCCGGTTTTAAATACTCGGGTTGAATTATAGTTTCAGCGGAAGAAGTAACTGTTATAACTATATCCGCTTTGGATAAAGCTTTTTTAACATCTGTAGTAATGCTTACTGCCAAGCCTGACTCCAGCATAATCTGCCGGGCTAACGCCTCCAGCTTCTCCAAATTCCTGGCTACCAGTGTAATATACCTTGTTTCTCTGGCCATTATACGTGCACAAATTGCTCCTATGGAACCTGTTGCGCCAATAATAACTACTTCCGCTTCAGCCAGGTCTACCCCCATAATTTCCGCCGCTTTACGGGTTCCTTCCAAGGCTGTGTACACCGTATAGCTGTTGCCTGTTGTAACTGCAATCCTGAGGTTTTTGGCCACGGTTATACCGGCATCACCTACTACGGAAGTAGTTGCGCCAAGCCCTAAAATTTTAGCCCCCAATTGTTCCGCCAATTTCCCTGTTTCAATAATTTTTTTGAGCACATATCTTTCAGGCAAATTCAACATTTGCCGGGTTGTCAACGTGCAGCCAACAAAATAGCCTTCTGTCTCGGCATATGCGGATTTAACTCCGGTGATATGGGAAGCTTTAACAGGTGGAAAGAACCGGAATACATTTTCCACCAGACTGTCGGGAAGTTTTTTCGCTAAAGGAAATTTTCTGGCCACATCATGCACATCCAGCGGATGAATCATGAAAGCAAACTTGTTCACGTCCGCACCCCCTTACAAAATCTCGACCCTAGGTTTAAACCCGATCCGGTCCAACAAATCTTCATAGTCCGCAGGCGTCATCTGCTCAGGCCGCTTACCGGCCGCTGCCACCAACACGGCTTCCATCACGTTGGTACCAAAGGACCTGCCGTTTAGTTCGGGGGTGGTAGTAATCAGCTGTTTCACTCCTCTGCCCCTTAGCAATTCTACATCCTCTTTGGTTACCGTATTGGTTAAAATAGTTTTACCTGTAAGGTTATCCGGCATGTATTTTTTAATAAAGTGAAAATCCCCCGCTATGATATCGGCCTCATGGTAATATCTGCTGTAACGGGGAACAGTCTTTTCCTGCTTGCTGCCTGTAGGATACAAATATTTAAAAGGCAATTGACATACAATGGGAGCCAGGATTTTGGCCACCATGTCCAGGGACTTGAGAGAGCGCAGCGGGATAGGAAGACCCAGAGCAAACATCAGGTCCCCGCAGGTAAGTCGCGCGCCGCTTTGGACTAATGCCTGGGCCATGCCGAAACGATCAGCGCCGCAGACCATTAATACAGGTACATTGTCAAATACCATGCCCAGTTCGGACTTCAAATATGCAATCACTTTGCGTTCCAAAGTGTTTTTTAACCCGCTGCCATCTACTATCGGAGTATGTTGGGCAGCCCTGGCGATTTGAGCCGCTTCGCGAATTACGTAGCGCTTTTCTCCGGCATAAATATATAAATCCGTCCCCCCCAGGCCAAAGGCATCTACTTTTCCGTCCAATGCTTGTATAACTGCTACTGCTTTGGCCATATCGCCATCAGTACCTCTGCGCTCTATTGTATATTTTTCTCCTAAAATCTCTGTCTCTACTTTATGGTCCCGTTTTGAGGAACCAAGGCTTACACTTACAACCCTTTTCATGCTTAACCAATCCTCCCTAACTGACACTGCAGGGGTATATTACCTTTTCAATGTTTTAACCAGTTTCCTGATTGTCTCGGGGTCAACATATACATCTTCCTGAATGGGGGATATGCCGATTTCCACTCCTACGACCTCTTTGTCCACCAATGCCTGGCACAATTTAATCCTGTAATTTGAGCCTATCACAAGTATGACATCAAAGGCCCTGGCTTTAGCAATCAGGTCCATAATATCATTTAGCAGCTGCTGACCTGTTTTGTCGCTGATAAATCGCCAGCGTTCCTCATCAGTCATGATCAGGTAAAACTCTATTCCTTCTTCCTCCAATATTTGTTCCAGCTCTTTTTTATTGGCAATAGGGAAACCAACAACCGCTACTTTACCGCCCCTTCTGACTTCCCCAATCCCTTCCAGGCGGGAGATAAACGTGCGGTCTACATTTAAACGGTTGGCCACATCTTGCTGGGATAAACCCTGCAAGCGCAAGTTTAAAATCTCATCTATGGTTGTAATGATGCGTTCCCGGTCCAGCAGCTTATCTCCGATCCGCAGCAAATGCATTCCCATCCCCCCTGTGCACAAGATTGTGTACAACTAAATTTTAGCAAACTTATGAAAATAAGGCAAGTTTTCGCCTTTTTGCGAATAAAAGAAAAAACTAGACATCACGCCAAATGTCTAGATTAATCAGGTGACACATAAATATTATGTCTTTGAGATATTTCCCATTATGCTCCAATTATTGCTCCTGCAAAAACTTGCGCAAAATTGCCTTTACATTTTCCAGCTTTTCTTCTCTGTTGATCTCCTCTCTGGCCCGGGCTGCTCCTTTCGCTCCCTTAATGTACCAGGCTAAATGCTTGCGCATTTCTTTTACTCCTATTTCTTCACCCTTGAAGCGAACCACCGTTTCTAAATGGCGCATTGCCGTAGCAATTCTTTCCCCAATACTGGGCTCGGGAAGATATTTTCCTTGTAAGAAAGCTATGGTCCGACTGAAGATCCAGGGGTTACCGAAGGAGCCCCGGCCGATCATTACCCCGGCACAGCCTGTAGTCTCCAGCATTCGTTTGGCATCAGCAGGGCAAAAAATATCGCCGTTACCAATAACGGGCACTTGGACAGCAGCTACTACCTGAGCAATAATATTCCAATCGGCCTGTCCCGAGTAAAACTGGTCTCTGGTCCGGCCATGAATTGTTAAAGCCCTGGCACCTGCTTCAACCACTCCTTGGGCTATTTCTACAGCGTTGACGTTAGAGCCGTCCCAGCCTTTGCGCATCTTGACAGTTACGGGAACCGGCACACTGGCGGCTACCTTTTCTACGATACGAAAAGCCAGCTCCGGAGTACGCATCAGGGCGGAGCCCTCCCCGTTTTTTACGATCTTAGGACTGGGGCAGCCCATATTGATGTCTACAAGGGCTGCGCCGTGTTCCACTGCAATTTTGGCAGCTTGAGCCATAGTTTCGGGTTCGGAACCGAAAATCTGCACAGCTACAGGGTATTCTTCTCCGCTTAAATCAAGCATCCTTAGAGTACGGTCATTATTATAGACCAGTGCCTTATCACTGATCATTTCTGTGTAGACCAACTGGCAGCCATGCTCCTTGGCTAGAAGGCGAAATGCTTTATCACTTATTCCCGCCAAAGGGGCCGGGACCACTTCATTCTCTACTACGACAGAGCCAATTTGTAGCATTGATCTACCCCTTATTGATTTCGTTCAAAAATAATTTTAAGCCCTTCAAGGGTTAAAAGCAAATCCACCCGATCGATGCTGGGAGTTTCCCCTTCAAAGAGCCTGGCTAAACCACCTGTAGCCACCACAAAAGCCTGTCCTCCAAGTTCAGCTTTCATTCTTTTGACAATTCCCTCGATCTGCCCGATATAACCGTAAACAATACCTGCCTGCATGCACACAACGGTGCTTTTGCCAATTACATTCTTAGGCTTGACCAGTTCAATCCTGGGGAGTTTGGCAGCATGTTGGAACAATGCTTCCGTGGATATTCCAATCCCTGGAGCAATGGCACCCCCCAGGTATTCTCCCTTGGCGGAAATAGCATCGTAAGTAGTGGCCGTGCCGAAGTCTACAACTATACAAGGTCCTCCGTATTTGGCAAAGGCTGCCACTGCGTTGACGATCCGGTCTCCACCTACTTCCTTAGGGTTGTCAAAGACAATTGGCATGCCGGTTTTAACTCCGGGACCAACGATGAGCGGCTTAACCCCGAAATATTTGTTGGCCATCTCTTCCAGAGCAATGTTTAAAGGGGGAACCACGGAGGAAATAGCTATATGCTTGATATCCCGAATATTTAAGTCAGAGGACTGAAAAAGCTGACGCAACAAAATGCCATATTCATCGGCGGTTTTAGCGCGGTCAGTGGCTATCCTCCAGTAAGCAATTATTTCATCCCCGCGGTAAACGCCCAGTACAATATTGGTATTACCTACATCAAACAAAAGCAGCATAATTAATCATCACCTTTCAAACTTTGACGTAGCTTTTACAACCAGCACTACGATGATAACAGCTACTATTACTTCGGGCAGGCCATGGGATACTACTATTCCGCCGGCAATCACCCAGGAAGGTATATAGCCCTTGAGTACAGCCAGGCTGAGTACCCCTATGGTATTGGTGAGTGTTCCCGCTACCGCCGCAACACCGGCGCCGAATAAAGGCCGATCAGCGAAAGGCCGGTAGGCCAAATAAGCTGCAACACCAATCAACATTCGGGGTACAATAGCTACCATAGGATCCGCAAAAAAAGCGTTAGCCTGCATAAAACTGAATAACCCAAAAATAAGTCCTACCAAAAAACCTACTGCCGGCCCTTCCAAAATTCCCGCTATAATAGCCGGAACATGCATAATTGTAGCTCTTCCCGCAGGAGTGGGCACAGGTACAAAACCTAAACCGGTAGCACCCAAAATAATGGCAATAGCACCAAGCAGCCCCGCAATTACAACTTGCCTTGTGGCTAAACGCATCATACAAAACCCTCCCTTATCCTTATAAGTATCACTTTAGGTCTGTCCCCAGTCCCTACTCCCCAGCCTTGTTTTTAATACTGCGGACTGGTGACAGGCGACTGCCCCAGAGAATTACATGCACCTGATGGCTGACGGCTGAAAGCTGAAAGCTAGTTACTGGTAACTGATGACTGGCGACTCTCTTTAAGCGTAACGTCCCCGCTGTAAAATGTTTGACTGCTCCCATCAGGGAGCAAAACCACCAGCCCCCCTGCCGCATCTACATCTACAGCTTTGCCGCTCAAGGTATTTTGCCAGGTAGTTATTTTAACTTCCTTGCCCAGCGTTACGTTATAGCTTTTCCAAAGCTCCAAAACAGGTCCAAACCCGTCTTCCAAGTAGCTGTAATAAAGCTTTTCCAGCGCCTCAAGAATAGTTTGCAGCAATTTCACCCGGTTTAACTGCCGCCCCTGTTCGATGGCCAGCGAAGTTGCAGTAGTTCTCACGTCCTCGGGAAAATCAGCCTCTTGCAGGTTGACATTGATTCCAATACCTAACACAAGATAATTAACAGCATCAGCTTCTGCTTTCATTTCCGTTAGAATGCCACAAACCTTTTTACTGTTGAGCAAAATGTCGTTGGGCCATTTAATCCCTGCAGGTAGAAAATACTGCTCTCGCAATACCTGGGTAATGGCAATAGCTGCAACGAGAGTTATCTGCCCTGCCTCCAGCGGACTAATCGGGGGACGTAAAATAAGGGAAAACCATAAACCTTTCCCAGCAGGAGACAGCCACGACCTGCCCAAACGCCCTTTGCCTCCGGTTTGGCTTTCAGCAATCACCATGAGGCCTTCAGGGCTGTGTTGGTCAGCCCTCTTTTTAGCCTCTATATTGGTAGATTCAATTTCTTCGAAAAAGATTATATTTTTGCCAAGGGATTTAGTATTTAACCCGTTGGCTATTTCTTGGGGCAGCATTTTATCTGGAACACCCTCCAACCTATAGCCAAGCTTGGAGAACGATTCTATGCGATATCCTTCCTCCCGTAAAGCCTGGATATGCTTCCAGACCGCAGTCCGGCTTACGTTCAGCATCCTGCTTAGCTCCTCTCCGGATACAAATTGGCCCTGTTGCCTTTTCAGCAGATTTAAGATATCCTCACGCAAGTCCAAACACCTCCTTCCCAAAACGCATGCTGAACATTGCCCGTAGCTATGGCTATTAGCCAAAAGCTAAAAGTTTATCATCAAAAAAAGCCTTCCGGACGCAAATCCAGAAGGCATGTCTTACCCTCTTCTTTCCGTCTCGGTCATCACGATCCAAGCGGCAGCATAAATATAATGCCATATGAGTGTTCGTCGTCAGTCATTAGTGTTATAAATTAACACCTAAACTAGCGAACTAAGAAAGGTAACATTGCAGTACGGCTACGTGGGGTATGCCGTCTAAGAACATTTTATCACCGTAAGCAGATGGCCACAAGTTACACAATTGATTTTCAGCAACAGCCTGCGGTCACGTCCCCAGTCCTCAGTCCCTAGTCCCCAGTTACTTCTTTAAATACCGGTGACTGATTACTGTCTTAGAGAAATACATGCAACTGATGACTGACGACTGGGGACTTCTCAATAGAATTACAAACACCTGACGGCTGATGGCTGACAGTTGAAAGCTGAAAACTATTGACTGATGACTAACGACTGGCTATTCCCCTCTGACTTCCTGACTGGCTAAAATTTCTTTAATGTCTTCGGCCAATTTTGCTAGCCCAAAGGGCTGGGCCTTAAGCTTTGGAATGAGCAAGCGGTACTGTTTCACAGTCCCCATGAGGAGAACGTCGCTGTATTCAACGCCTGCATCCACCACATGCTTGTGGACTGCTGCATCACCGCCCAAAGAAAGCATTTCCTGCTTTAATATATTGCAGGCTTTGCTCCTTAAATGCTCCACCTTGATACAAAAGTGCACTGCTTTGGGGGCCATGCGGAGCACTCCCCCCGGATCTGTGCCGATTTTGGCTATTTCTTCTTTGGCCACGGAAAGATTTGGTATGTAGACTATTTGTGTGCTGTAGTTAGGCATAAAAAATCTCGCCCCCTGAGCTTTAAAAGCAAACCCCGGGAATTGTCCCAGGGTTGCTGCTGTCAAATGTTTCTCGTTTAATTTTAGAATAAGCCGCTGATCACGCCGTTTTCATCAATATCTATGCTGCAAGCGGCAGGACGTTTGGGCAGACCCGGCATGGTCATAATAGCGCCGGTAATGCATACCAGGAAGCCGGCACCTGCGGAAAGGCGAACCTCGCGAACAGTGATATCGAAGTCTCTGGGACGGCCAATCTTGGTCTGATCATCGGATAAGGAGTATTGGGTTTTAGCCATGCAGATAGGCAGATTGCCGTAACCCATTTCGGTGAACTTAGCAATAGTCTTTTCGGCTTCAGCTGTATAAACTACGCCCCTTGCACCGTAAATTTCGGTAGCAATTTTGGCGATTTTGTCTTTGATGGGCAGCTCGGTCTCGTACAGCACTTTGAAGTTGGAAGGTTTCTGTTCAATAGTGTCAAGTACCTTTTGCGCCAACTCTTTACCGCCTTCTCCACCCTTAGCCCAAACCTCTGACAAGGCAACTTCGGCACCCAGTTCACGGCACTTGTCGTAAACGAACTGCAGCTCTTTTTCGGTGTCCGTTGGGAACGCATTAATGGCAACCACGGCAGGCACGCCGTACTTGGCAACGTTTTCAATGTGTTTCTGCAGGTTTTCAAAACCTTTAGCCAAAGCTTCCATATTTTCAGCGGCCAGTTCTGTCTTCGGTACTCCGCCGTGCATCTTGAGGGCCCGGACAGTGGCAACAATGACTACGGCAGAGGGCTTCAGGTTACCAAAGCGGCACTTCAGGTCGAAGAATTTCTCAGCGCCCAGATCAGCACCAAAGCCAGCCTCTGTTACTACGTAATCAGCCAGTTTCAAAGCAGTCTTAGTAGCTGTTAAGCTGTTGCAGCCGTGGGCGATATTGGCGAAAGGACCGCCGTGAACGAAAGCAGGTGTGTTTTCCAAAGTTTGAACCAGGTTTGGCTTAATGGCATCCTTCATCAGCAGGGTCATGGATCCTTGAGCTTCCAAGTCAGCAGCTGTAACGGGCTTGCCGTCATAGGTATAACCGATAACTATCTTGCTGAAACGCTCCTTCATATCCATCAAGCTGTCAGCCAGGCAAAGAATAGCCATAACTTCAGAAGCCACTGTAATATCAAAACCGGTCTCGCGAGGTACACCTTCTGTGCGTCCGCCTAAACCGATGACGCACTTTCTCAGCGCCCGGTCATTTAGGTCGATAACCCTGCGGAAAACCACGGTACGCGGATCGATGTTCAAAGCGTTGCCCTGGTGGATATGGTTATCGATCATGGCAGCCAGCAGGTTGTGGGCATATGTAATTGCGTGTAAGTCACCTGTAAAGTGGAGGTTAATATCTTCCATAGGCACAACTTGAGCATAACCACCGCCGGCGGCACCGCCTTTTACGCCGAAGCTAGGTCCTAAGGAAGGCTCCCGCAAGCAGACTATAACTTTTTTACCCAGTTTAGCCAAGCCATCGGTTAAACCAACGCTGGTGGTTGTTTTACCTTCCCCGGCAGGGGTTGGGTTAATGGCAGTTACCAGAATCAGCTTGCCGTCTGGCTTGTCCTGCAGTCTCTTAATAGCATCCATGGAGATCTTGGCTTTGTATTTGCCGTATAGTTCAATATCGTCCTCACTAAGACCAAGCTGCTTAGCGATCTCAACAATAGGCTTCATTTTCGCCGCTTGGGCAATTTCGATATCACTTGGCACTTTAGACATTGACTTTCACTCCTATCTTAATTAATTTCTTAATTTTTTGCTGTTCCTTACCGGAACAACTGCTGTCTCCGTAAATTAAACCACTCTTAAGATGACAGATAATTTTTAAATTCTCTTTTAATTTAAAAATTCCTCCCTCTATAATCTTTAATTTTCTTTGAAAATCTCGCTTAATCTTAGATTTTCATTTGTACAAAGTCAATCCTCTTGGACAATATGCCTATTTTTGTATATATCTGGATTAACAAGTGTATACCGACAGAATATGCGTCTTTTAAACGTATTTCGGCCATGTAATCCACTTGTTCTCCGGTGGCAAACCTCCCATGTCTCACAGGGTCTGTGCCCCTAAATTCCTTCGTACTGCCTGCCCATGAGGTGGATGTCAGCCTTGCTCCTTTGCTGGGTCAAATGCCCTTATGGATAAATTTCAACCTGACTATTCCGGCTCGCTTTGTCAATGAACGTAATCTTTAATTAAGCAAGGTTTTTTTACATTTCCAGCACCGCTTGATTGCTTGTTACATTGCAGGAGTTTGACTGTCAAGGGGCCGCGATAGCGGCGACGCAGTCTTTACCCTTGACTGGCAAACGGATGAAATGTAACATTGTCAGTTGCGGTGCGCTTTTTAGGCGGCTTCCTGTAATTCTTGCCTTCTTATATCACTCATCATTTTTTGTGGGTCATAAGCTACGCCTTTTCTCAGTAAGGTGTAAAATATCCTTATGAGCTTACAGCATAAGAGTACTAGCGACTGTTTCTTTTTGAGCGGGTTCTGTGGCCTTGTTGTGTAGTACTGGTGTAGTTCTTTAAATTCGTTGTTCTTAGCCACTATGGGCATAATCCCTTGAAATAACAACGATCTTAGCCTTTTTCGCCCTCGTTTGCTAATAGTTGTTTGGCCCTTATGCTTTCCTGAGCTATTTTCTTTCAGGCTTAGTCCCGCCAGCTTCTGTACCTGCTTTGGATGTTCAAACCTTGTAATATCCCCTACTTCAGCTATAAACCCTGCTGCTGCTATGAGGCCTACTCCCTTGATTTTTAGCATTTCTTCAATACCGGGAATCTGCATGGCTAATTCTTCTATTAGAGCCATTGTCCTTTCATATTGCCTCTGCAGCATTTCATATTCTTCTAGTAGTGTGGCAAGTTCATTTTGAGCTGCTCTTAATCCTTCTCGTACTCCTACTGATATCTTTGCTGCCTCAACTAGTTGGCTGGCTCGTCTAACTCCAACAGCTCTGCTGATTTCTTTTCTCCAGCTGGCAACTATGCCTTCGACGCCTTTTTCAAGTACTTTATCCGGTG
The DNA here is from genome assembly GCF_004353525.1 of Zhaonella formicivorans. Taxonomy (NCBI): domain Bacteria; kingdom Bacillati; phylum Bacillota; class Clostridia; order Neomoorellales; family Zhaonellaceae; genus Zhaonella; species Zhaonella formicivorans. The sequence continues at coordinate 2,915,820 of NZ_CP085524.1, read as the reverse complement.
TTGGAAACTCTTTTAGCGTTACTATTGCTGCTTTGCCTTCCCAATCCCCAAAGACTCTGTTGAACTCCGGGAAATATATGCTTATCCAGCGTTTAACTCTGTTTCGGATGCTGTTAAGCTGCTTCACTAATCTTAAGCGGGTTTCCATTGCATTTCGTAAATCGCTGTAAATTCCTTCGGGAATGTACGGTTCCATGTATCGACCGTCTTTTACCAGCATGGCAATGGTTTTGGGTCCTTTCGGTCATTTTTGGTCGGATTATTATCATCCAATTCTTTGCTTCGCTTTACGTGAAACGGATTCACTAGTACTATTTTCAGCTGGTGATCCTTAAGATGCTGGGCAAAGGTAAACCAATAGTGTCCCGTAGGCTCCATCCCAACCATTACCTGCTGCTTCTGCTGTTGTTTTGCCACACTTTTTACCCACTCAGAAAATGTCTTGAAGCCGTTGTTGTCATTATTGAATTTTAGTAGCTTAGCTAGTTCTACGCCTCTGTAATCGAAAGCTCTGGCGTAATTTGTCTCGCTAGCTACATCTACACCAATGATTAAAGTCTTTTCTGTTATTTGCAAAATTCTTGAGTTCTGGTTATACTTCATATTGAGTACCTCCTCTGTTATTTAAGGGTCGCTAGTTAATCGACACCTCGACACCTCGTATGTTAACAGGAGGTACTTCTTTTTTCAAAGCTCATTTTAATTCATTACAGGAATGCTCCTTCTCTTTAAAAAAATACTTAAATAGCAGCTAAAATTTTTATCTACCCTAAATTTTTTACCCACCTATGACACCTGATCAGGTTCCGGAGCTTCCAGCTTAAGGAAGTATTGAAATCAAGGTAACAGCGGCAGAACCAGCTACAACTTCGGCTCGGCTCGCTCGTATACTCTTGCCATATTTTTCTCTTAAAACCTTGGAGATATGCTGGGCAACACGCAAGTCATCAGTCTGGAAGGTTATTTGGTAACCCACGCTTTGCATTTTGACCTCCATCTGTCATCATAGCCAAAAATGACGGTTATGGAAATAATTTTCCTTGTTATTCCTGGTAAAAAATAAGGAAATGTGCACTTAAGATTACTCGAGCAGTACCCCTACCTCCTTGAGTTTTTGCTCGATGGCCGCCATAATCTGATCATTGTCTGCCTCCACCGTATGTAAATGGACGCCTCCGGTTAAAATTGACAATGGCTGTGCGCGTGACTCAGCTAACCGCTCACGAAAAAGCTGTACATCGTAACGGGATTTAAGGTTCAGGCTTCCACGCAAATCCCCGTAGAGAGGATGCTCCACGATAACATCCACTACCGTGCCGCCACAATCTACAATGGCCAGCAGTTCCTCCTCCAACTTGGTCTGATCATGTAAGCAAGCAAATGTCTTTCTGACTTTGGCGCAAGCAGAAGGCCTAAGCATCAGGTATCCTTGAGGAGTGGCCATTATATCCACACCTCCTGCCCGTAAAAGCGCTATGTCCTGCACAATAACCTGTCTGGAAACACCCAGCTCTTTTGCTAATGCGGTACCGGTTACAGGCGCTTTCGACGCAAGCAAAATCTCAATCATCTTTTTCCTGCGCCCTTCCGTATCCATCAAACCACCCCCAAATCGCGATCAGGTTCCAATAATAGCAAGCTACCCGGCACAAAAGCTGCCGGGTAATGTTTACGTAGATGCATATGTCTCTCTCCGTTACTCGTAAAGCCAGCCTTCCACCGCCTTAGAGTAAGAGAGTAACTCCTCAGGTTTAAAATAGATTGCCATTTCTCTGGCAGCACTTTCTACCGAATCGGCGCCATGAATCACATTACGGCCAACATCAAGGCCAAAATCCCCCCTGATGGTACCTGGTAAGGCATCAGCCGGATTAGTGGCCCCCATGAGGGTGCGCATACCTTTAACCACATTTTTCCCTTCCAAAACCATGGCAATTACCGGGCCGGAAGTAATATAACTCACCAAACCGGGGTAAAAGGGTTTACCCACATGCTCACGGTAGTGTTCTTCCGCCATTTCCTTGGTTAACTGCAGCATTTTCATGGCCACAATCTTATAACCCTTGGCTTCAATCCGGCGGACAATCTCCCCCACCAGATTCCGTTGTACACCGTCAGGTTTAATCATCGCATAAGTTCTTTCCAATTTCCGCTCCCCCTTATGAGAAATCAAAACTGCGCCAGTAGTTAAAACGCAATGTCGGGTCAATTTGGCCCGAGCCTGCTTCCTCTGTTTTTTGCTCTTTGTTCTCCGCCGCCTGCACCGACTGCGTCTTGCCGTTTAGCAATTCCTCAAATTCCTCTGCCTCCAGAGTTTCTTTTTCCATCAGCGTCTTGGCAATAAGATGCAACTCGTCCATATGCTGTTCCAAAATCTGCTTAGCTCTGTTATAGCTTTCATCCATGATGCGCCTTGCTTCTTTATCAATGGAAAACGCCACCGCTTCGCTGTAATTGCGGTCTCTGGCTATATCACGGCCAAGAAAAACTTGCTCCTGCTTATGCCCAAATGTCAGCGGGCCCAGTTCTTCTGACATGCCGTATTCGGTAATAATCTTTCTAACCAGGCCGGTTGCCCTTTCCAAGTCGTTTTGAGCACCGGTACTAATCTCTTTTAAGACAAGTGCTTCAGCAACCCGTCCCCCAAGCAGCATGGCCACTTGATCGAGGATCTGCGATTTAGTCATAAAGCGTCTGTCTTCTTTAGGCAAAAGCAACGTATAGCCGCCTGCCCTACCCCTGGGTATGATCGAAACTTTATGGAGCGGGTCGGTATGCGGCAAATAATGGCCTACGATAGCATGGCCCGCTTCATGATAAGCAACCAGTTTCTTTTCGTAATCACTGATTACCCTGGACTTCTTCTCCGGGCCTGCAATTACCCGTTCAATGGAATCTTCCAGCTCAGCCATCTCAATTTTCTTTTTTCCTCTGCGTGCCGCCAGCAGCGCAGCCTCGTTAACCAGGTTGGCCAAATCTGCCCCGGTAAAACCCGGCGTGCGGCGAGCCAGGACATCCAGGTTGACCTCATCGGCCAACGGCTTGCCTTTAACATGTACTTTCAGAATTTCAGCTCGTCCTAGCACATCAGGCACATCAACCACAATTTGCCGGTCAAAACGGCCCGGCCTTAAAAGAGCTGGATCCAAAATATCCGGTCGGTTGGTTGCAGCAATAATTATGATGCCTTCGTTAGCATTAAACCCGTCCATCTCAACCAGCAGCTGGTTCAATGTTTGCTCCCGTTCATCATGTCCGCCACCCAGGCCGGCGCCCCTTTGCCGTCCCACAGCGTCAATTTCATCTATAAACACGATGCAAGGTGCATTCTTTTTGGCCTGTTCAAATAAGTCCCGTACCCTGGAAGCGCCTACACCGACAAACATTTCCACAAAATCGGAACCACTGATGCTGAAAAAAGGTACGCCGGCTTCACCGGCCACCGCTCTGGCCAAAAGCGTCTTTCCGGTCCCGGGAGGCCCAAAGAGCAGCACCCCTTTAGGAATTTTAGCTCCCAACTCATTAAATTTCTTTGGGTTTTTTAAAAACTCCACGACTTCTTCCAATTCCTCTTTTACCTCATCGGCCCCGGCCACATCATCAAAGGTGACTCGCTTCTTTTCATCCGTATGCAGCTTTGCACGGCTCTTGCCAAACTGCATTACCCTGCTTCCGCCGCCTTGGGTTTGCTGCATCATGAAGAAGATAAGTCCAACCAGGAGCAAGATAGGCAGCAATGTCCCCAGAAGGTTAGTCCACCAGGGGGGCCCCGCGGCAGCCTTAGAGTTTACTTTGATCCCTCTATTAGCCAGCTCCAATTGTAAGTTGCCTTCTCCTCTGACAGCGGTAGTTGTAAACTTCTCGCCATTTTTCAAAGTACCGGCAATAGCGTAAGTATCCCTTTCTTCGGCTACCAATGTTACTTCCTTGACCTCACCTTGCTGAACTAACTGCCAAAATTCGGAAAAAGCCAGCTCTTTGACTTGGGGTTGTTCCGGTGTGGTTATGCGAATTAAAGATACTATAATTAAAACTACCAGCAAATAAATTGCCAGGTTTCTAAAAATACGGTTCAATCATCATCCTCCTCTCGGGATCGGGTACACTCACTCCATAATTAACCATTTTAACACAATTCCGTTTAATTATCAAATTTTGTTCATTATTCGGTATAGCTCAGCCTCAAATATGCGACTCGCTTTGTCTGTTCTCTCAGCTTATAATTTTCGTCTATCCTGTACCCCCCAACCCAAATAATCTGCCCCGTTGCATCGGTGACCACCGGAATGAGGTTGCGCCCGGCCTGCGGCACCTTGAGATCAATCAAAAAGTCTTTCAGCTTCTTTTTAGAGCCGCCCAGCCCGAGAGGCCGGAAAATATCACCAGGTTTTCTGGGGCGAACAGTAAGGGGCAGCTTGATACGCCCTAAATCCAAGTATGCTTCCCAATTTTTAGCCTGGCGGTAGTTCTGCCTGGCAAATGCCGGCTCCACTTCTTCGGCGGTCAAAACCAGCCCTCCCGGCAAACGGGCCGTTCCCGGCAAGTCCAAGGTAATTTTATATCCTGGAGAATCAGGAACAACCTGAAGCTTACTAAATATTATAGTCTCCTTCCCTGTTTTCAGTACAATTCCTTCTGGCAGGCCTAATTTTTTACCTCCCCTTTGGGTCGAAAGATAAGTTTGGGCTGCACGGACATAAGAATAATTAAGGCTCTTTTCCTCACCGGCCAAACGCTTAAAGCTAAACCTGATGAGCCTGCGCTGCAAGGCGGGATGAAGCTCACCGAAGCCGCTCTTTTCCAATACAACCTCGCAAGCAGTCGAGCGTCCAATCCTTAAAAAAACCTCTTCCGTAATTTTCTCCAAAAATTCATTTTCTACCCTGAGTATTTCAGCTGTCCGGTTAAGATTTTCTACCACGTTAGGATTATAGTCCTTTTTAAGCAGCGGTAACAACTCCAGCCTGATTTTATTGCGGGTGTAAATTGATTTGAAATTGGAGGGATCGGTCCTGGTGGGCAGGCCCTTTTCCCGGCAGTAATCCTCAATTTGCTGCCTGGTAATACCTAATAAGGGCCTAATCACTTTGCCCCGCTTAGGGCTCATCCCTGCCAACCCTGCAGTCCCACTGCCCCTAAAGAGATGCAAAAGTACCGTTTCCGCCTGATCATCGGCATGGTGTCCCAGGGCGATTTTGCTGGCCTTTAACTGTGCTGCCAAATCGTAAAAAAATCTATAACGCAAAATTCTGGCCCCCTCCTGGGGAGAAAGGTTGTACTCAGCCACAAAACGGGGGACATCCTGGGCTTTGACTGTACATGGCAGACCCAACCGTGCAGCTACTTCCCGGACAAATTCAGCCTCCTCGTCCGCCTCCTGCCCTCTGAACATGTGGTTAAAATGGGCTACGTGCAAAATCAGGTCAAATTCAGACTGCAGCATTTTCAGCAGATATAAAAGCGTTATGGAGTCCGGCCCGCCGGAAACCCCAATAACAACTTTATCTCCCTTGTCCAGCAATTGATACTGCCTAATAGCTTCTTTGACTTTGTTCAGCATTTCAGACCTAATCCTTATCAAAATGGATATTGGCTAGTTTTCGGCATCTTTTCGTCTTTCTCCTGCAAGAAATTTGTATTTTTTCCCTTTCTCTAGCTTAACTTCCCAGCTGGAAAAATATACATGAAGCAGCTTTCAGCTGTCAGCCAAAAGCTATCAGCTTTATATAAAGTAAAAACCCAGGTAATCCCGGGTTACAGACGTCGACAAATACTCCTAAGCCCGCATGTATTATGGAGCGGGACTTGTTTCGCTCCAGGCTGGCAGCTATGCTAAAGGTCAACGCGTGCGAGCTTGGCCAGAGCGAAATAATACATGCCAAGCTGAAACCAAAGGTGTGTCACTGGGTTTTTTACGCGGTCTCCCATTCAATTTGCGCCACTAATACACTCAAATCGTCGCTGCGCCTTTCCTGAGCGCTTATTTTTACCTGTCGCAATATTTGCTCCGCAATTTGCTGTGGAGTCCCTTTTACGTTATTTTGTAAAATCCCTACCAGCCATTCTTCCTGATTAACCGCTTTTTTATCTGCCTCCAACAGTCCGTCTGTCAACATCACCAAAATATCCCCGGCCTGGAGCATCTCCACCGTTGGCTCCAAAGGTATGTTAGTTATTATTCCGGCAGGCAGAGTGGAATTGTTAATAGCCCATACTTTATTTTTGCGCACTACAAAAGAGGGTGCACTGCCGATTTTTAAAAATTCAGTCTCACCGGTATAGCGGTCGATAATTGCTAAATCAACAGTAGCAAATGTTTCTTCCTCAGCCCGGAGAAGGAGCAAAGAATTTAGCATTTGCACCGCGACGCAATGCTGAAATCCGGTAAGCAATAGCCGTTCCAGCACTAAAACCGCTGTTTCACTTTCCCTGGCGGCTTTGGCTCCCACACCCATGCCGTCACTTAAAATTAAGGCAAATTTACCCCCGGGCAAATCAAACATGGCGCAGCTGTCACCGCAGATCTGCCGCTGATTTTTAGCCTCCTGGGCAAAACCGGTGACAACCCGTAGGGAAGGAAGAGGTAGAAGGCGCAGTTCACAATTCAGGCTACCCGCCGCACTCCCGCACTGGCGCCGTTCAAGCATTAGGGGGTGCCCCACCAAATCGGAAAGCAAGGGTAGAATTGTATATTCACAGGGATTGCCCCCGGGACAAGCAGCCAGGTTCAGGTTGATCTCAAGGTTCCCTCTCCGGGCTTCCTTCCAAACTTGTACATCTTCTAAATGAAAGCCTGCTTTTTCTAAGGTATCGGCGATGCTCACTTCCAGTTCCTCATGGAAATAACCCTCAGATCTGATGTCCTCCGCAGTGGCTTTCAATACTCCGGCAACTCCCTGCAGCTGAACGGCCATTAGATTTTGGCTTTCTGCAATTTTCCTGCGCCAAAAACGCTCTACCCGGTAAGTATCGTAAAGGCAGCTTAAAGTAGCCGCCATTTCCCTGCCGCGGGTGCAACGGCGGGATAATTCGGGCGGGAGCTGTTCCGGCGTTATAATACCCCCGGTTTCCACCAACCCAAAGGCTGACAGAATACTCTTGTATGTATTGTAAAAATCTTTTTCCCAGCAGACCGTATAAATGGGACAACGCTCACATACCCCTTTGGCTACAGCGTTAAACAAACCCTGAATTTTTTCTTCTTCTACCCGGTGGGGAGCAGGGGCATGCTGTAAAAAAGAATGGGAAAGTTCTTCAAAAGTCCTGACCACATCTAAGATCCTTAAGCGCAGAAGATCACCGTATCGTCTGTAATCACCAACTGCTGCAGGCATTCCTTTCCATGTGGAAACAGAACGCAAACGCAGAATAAGCCGGTTTGGCGTTAAAAACAGCAAAATGACCGCTATGGCGCTTTCGCTGAAAGCGGTGGTAATTGTCTGCTGGTCCAAGAGATAAACTGACAGCAGCAGATTACCCAGTAAAAAGCCGATACCGGCGCCAATTTTGTTCCACTGGGCCAAGACGCCTGCCAGCAGCCCGGAAAAAGCGTAGATCCCAACCAGCACAGGAGCGTTAATTGTAATTATACTGGGCATTATGCCCAAGACGGAACCAAGGGCAGCTCCTGCGCCTCCCCCGCCAATCAGGGCAGTTGCCAGGATCAAATACCGGCTAACAATATTTCCTAACGATAAGTCCCGAAAAACGACATCCAAAATACCGGCGCAGAAGCTTAAACAGAAAATAACTGCACAAACGGTTTCTTCACTGCTTAACCCGAAAGGTATTTTTTTAGCCTGTAAAGTGTTGAGGCAGGAAAAATATACAGCCACCAAACCAGCCGCTAACACACCTTCCACCAGGACGGCAATAATCTTATAGAGCACAAAGGAACTAAGCAGTACCCAACCAGCTTTCACAAGCGCTGTAATTAAAAAGACGCCAACAGGTAGAATAATCCATCTTTTTGTAAAATTGACGGGAAAAATTACTTGCCAAAATGTAAAAAGAGTGAAAACCGCTGCATTGATGCCCCACCTGAGATCCTGGTACACCACGGCCTGTCCTAATAACAGGGCAAAAAACATAGGCCACAGGTACCTCCGGTAAGAAGAGACTGCTGCCGCATAAAAAGCAAGGCCAAAAGGGGAAATACCTCCTAAAATTTGGGCTTTGCTCAAAACAAAACAAGTAGTAAAGAAAAAAAGGCCTTCCAGGGAAAACCAGTGTACCGGTAAAAAAACCTTCAGTCTCCCTCCGCCTTTATGCCTGTCTTTTCTTAACTTCTCCTTTCCAGGGGTATCATCAGTGTTCAAACGCCGGTAAGGATAAATATGCAACTGTTCCTGCACTACAAAGCACCCCACAAGTTTCGATTAGCATCTGGATCCACTTTTAGCATGATTATAGTACAAGCAGGGTGAAATCTTTGTAGCTTTAGGCGGTCAGCGACTGTATTGTTTCGACAAAAAAGCAGTAAAAAATGCAGGCAGATGCTCCAGAAACAAAAAAAGCCTTTGACAGGCTTCTTTTTTGTGTGGTAGCGGTGGTTGGATTTGAACCAACGACACTACGGGTATGAACCGTATGCTCTGACCAACTGAGCTACACCGCCAGGTTCAATTGGTTGCGGGGGATGGATTTGAACCATCGACCTTCGGGTTATGAGCCCGACGAGCTGCCAGCTGCTCCACCCCGCGACGAAAGTTACTTTATTATTATGTCTTAGAAAATGGCTGTTGTCAAGCCTTATTGCCGGGTATTATTTAACTTTTACTGTCGCTGGCAATACATTTGAGTCTAATTTAATAAGATCTTTGCCCCAGCAGCCAAAAGGCCTAAACCAACCAGTTTGAACCAGGCGAATGCGACCTTTTCCAAACCGAACATACCCAGGCAATCTATGATAAAAGCGGCGGAAACCTGCCCCACTATAATTGCGGCAGTGGCATTAGCCACCCCCACTTTGGGCATGCTGGCCACCACCCCGTAAGTAATCAAAACACCCAGCAGCCCGCCAAGATAATAATACCACGGAACCTGAGCAAATTTACCAAAATCGCCATCGCCGACGCGCAGCCCAAAAATTAAAATCAGCACAGCTATGGTTGCCGTAAGATGCACCACCAGAGTTGCTTGCAGCAAACCAATTACCTTTCCGAGGCCTGAATTCATGGCGCCCTGTAACGCCATGGTCACGCCTGCCACAGCCGCAATAATCAAAGCAAATAACGAACCTGTCAAAGACATAAAAATTCTCCTTATCAGACGGTTATTCAATTTAAAGATTTAAAGAATATAGCACATTTTAGTATAAATTCAGTGCAGTTAATTTATGTGCTCCAGGCCATGGGATTTATTTCTGGAATAAGCATAAACTTTATTCGGCACTCTAATAAATAGCAAAAACCACAGAAAGGGAGATGAAGTTGATCCGCAGGATATCCTATTTAAGAAATTTTTATATATTTTTCTTGACTTTAATCCTGGTTATCTTGACAAGCACAACTAATACTGATGCTTTAAATTTCTCAGAAAATGTTTTGGGGAAAGTCTGGGGATGCGGTGACATCTACCGCCAGTTACAGTTGACAAACCCGCCCCAGAGCGGAGATGATATCCTGGAATTAGAACAGCGGCTCATGCAGTTAGGCTTCGATCCGGGAAAAGTTGACGGCGTATTTGACCGCCAAACCCAAGCTGCCGTGCAGATGTTTCAAAAAGAAAAAAAATTAGAACCGTCCGGTGTGGTCACTATGTCCACTTGGGAAGCCCTGGGGGAAAATTGTGAGCGCCAAGTTTCCAGCCAAAAAACCCCTCCACCGGAAGGAGCGGTAAAAATCGTAATTGACCACGACACCTTAAAATTGACCGTCTATGCTGACGGAAAACCCTATAAGGAGTACCCCGTTGCTATAGGCAAGAGTGAAACTCCTTCCCCTATCGGTGAGTGGAGGATAATCCATAAGGCTGTAGGGTGGGGCACAGGCTTTGGAACCCGCTGGCTGGGATTGAATGTTCCCTGGGGGATCTACGGTATTCATGGCACCAATAAGCCTTGGTCCATAGGAACAGCTGCCTCCCACGGCTGTTTTCGCATGTTCAACAGGCATGTGGAAGAGATTTTCCCTTGGGTAAAGATTGGCACTCCTGTCATAGTAAAGGGCACAGTCCACGGATTAAGCAAAAGGCCACTTAAAGTCGGAGCAACCGGTCAAGATGTGGTCATTGTGCAGTTAAAACTTAGGGAAGAGAAACTCCTTTGGACCCCTGCCGACGGTCGATTCGGCCCAGCAACCGAACGCGCTCTAAAACTTTACCAACTGTTAAACGGCCTGCCCGCCACCGGCCAGGTGGATCAGTCTACCTGGAACCTGATTTTACCCGAAGGAGGGAGGCAATGAACAATTACCAAGAGCTTTTGGAGGCTCTCAAAGCTGAAGGATCTTATGACAAATATGTGAAGTACCTCGAAATGATGTACGGCACAAAGGAAGCAGGCAGCCACTATGGCCTGGGGATTGATGCTTGTGCTGCTACTGCTGATGTTGACCCGAACTTTTTGGAATATGCGATGAGCCGTGAACTGGCCAAAAAGTCGCTGGAGATCATAGCATGGATTGCCGAAGCAGAAAAAGAGTTCAGTCCGACTCCTTATTTCACGGCGCTGGACAGGTATTACAGGATTAACCCCCAGCAATATTCTTCCAAAGAAGAAGTGCAGAGCGCCGTCCGGGAATTGGAGCACATTTTCAGCGGTAAAGCAGAACTATTTGAAGATTATTACTTACGAAGATAGCTGCACCTCAATCCACGGTGCAGCCATTTAATGCCAAGATAATTCCGTCCAGCAGATCGCTTTCGGAAACCAGCAAATCATGCAGGGAGAGCTCATTTAAAATTACGCTTAAAATCCGGATACCTGCCAAAATTATATCTGCCCGTTCCGGCCTAAGACCGGGGACTTTTTTCCGTTCCTCCGGGGAAAGGGCCTCCAATTTTTTTAATATGCTTTCAACAGTTTTGCTTTCCAACCTGTACCCTTGGACCTTTTCCGGATCGTACAGCTCCAGCTTTTGGTCAATAGCAGCGAGAGTGGTTATAGTCCCGCCAACGCCAACCAGGTTCAGAGGCAGCTCTTTTGGTAAATGCTGCAAAGCAGGCTTGAGCGCTTGGACAATCTGGCTCTCAGGCCAAGTAGCCTCTGTACAGCGCACGGCCCCAACGTTGGTACTGGTGGTTTGTACCTTGCCCTCGTTGTCCAAATTGATAATTTCGGTACTGCCCCCACCGATGTCTACAACTACCGGGTTTTCGAGGCCCCTATGGACGCTCACAGCTCCGGCATAGCTTAAGCTGGCTTCCTCCTGCCCTGTAATGATTTCCACTTCAATCCCGTAAGCTTTAGCTGCGGATATCAACAAGGAGCTGTTATCCGCATCCCGCGCTGCGCTGGTGGCTACCGCTCTATAAACCGGGACTCCAAATTCCTGAAGAGACTGCTTGAATTTGGCCAGAGCTTTGACGGTCCTTTGTACAGCCTCTTCCTTAATCCGCCCCGAGCTTTGCACACCTTCACCGAGCCTGGTGGTGCAAAGAGAGCGGTAAATGGGCTTTACTTTCCGTTCCTCTACCTGGCCTATTAACAACCTGACTGAATTAGTACCTATGTCTATGGCTCCATACATCTTTTCCCACCCCAAATTGTTACTTTAGATCGCTGACCAATGTTGCAGTTCGAATTTGAACACAGATCATCAGACATAGAGTATCTCCAAAAATTTAAAGGTACTCGTTGTGAGTACCCTTCCATCTATTTAATATCGACTGGCGCCCCTGCCTCCCCGTTTAGCTTCAGTATTGCGCCTTACTTCCTGCAACCGTTCGTCGCTATCTTTTAGGAATTTAGCCAACTTCTCCTCGAAAGAAGCTTGGCTGGAGCGATTTTGACGGCGGCTTTTTTGCGCGGCGTCATAATCGGGGCTGGCTTGCTTGATAGATAGACCTATCTTGCCCTGGGCGTCTACGTTAATTACCTTGACAAGCACACGATCTTTTTCTTTTAGGTAATCCTTAACATCTTTAACGTAGGCGTCTGCAACTTCTGAAATATGCACCAGGCCGGTCACACCTCCGGGAAGCTCCACAAATGCACCGAATTTGGTGATCCCGGTGACCACGCCTTCAATAATGCTGCCTACTTCAATTGACATACTGAGAAAATTCCTCCTAACATTAATACATGATAACATTATACTGGAGGCCATAACTGCTGTCAATACAAGCTGCCACGCAGCTTAATCGTAGATTTCCGACTTATCCTTCAATTTCAGGGGCCTTACTTTGCCTGGTTCAGCAAAGAGCAGCACGGTTTCCCCCGGTTTAACCAGCCCCAGGTTTTCCCTGGCAGCCCGTTCCACATACTCCTTGCTCATCACCAGCTTTTTCTGTTCCTTTAAGCGTGCCTGTTCGGCCAGGATGGCATTTTTTTGTGCTTCCAGCGCTTGAATCTCCGCCTCAACCTGATTAATTTTATAATGCCAGTAGCCAAACAAAAGCAGCACGTAAAAAATGACAGCTCCAAAAAGCAGAGCCCTGCCCTTAAACCGAACTCTTCTCTTAATCGTAGTTTTGCGTCCCGGTTTCGGCACATATTCCCTGTAACCAAGCTCTAAAGCATCATAAACTTTAGGTAAATGAGACAACATTATTCACCTTCTTCCTCAATTCCGGCAGTAAATAAGCCCAGGGCATCGCCTGGCACTACAATTACCACCTCGTAGCCTTTACCCCTCGCCCGGTGGTACAGGGTGGAAACGGTACTGGCGCTTAAACCCAACTGTTTAGCAATCTGCTCAGTAGATCGCCCGGATTCCTTCAGAGCCACTACCTGTCTCTCTCTAAAACTTAATTTTTCCACGCCTCTGATTTCCATTTTCAAGAGAATCTACCCTTTACCGGAGTGTAATCCCCAAACATATCCACATGTTATCCACAAATTGTGGATAAATTATTTACAAATTTTGTACATAGTTAGATTCTACGCTTATGACAATAATCCTCCCTCATCCTTCAAGTTCTTTGAAAAAAAGGATTGGGGCAAAAACAACAGGTCAGCTCATAAAGCACAAAGAGCTGACCTGTTATCCACAAATTTATTACATTCGGCGGTTATTCACAGAAACCCGTGCTGCTGTCACCGCCCTATTCTTTAGGCCTACGCCAACAGAACGGGGTCTTAAGCCACCGAGCAGTTTTTTTCAGCAGCTTGCCAAAAAAGGGTTTAAATAATTCCGAAAGCTTAAAAAGCAACAAGCTGATGACACCTAAAGGAAATGCCAAAACCATTTTGACGAAAACGAAAGGTAATAAGGCTGTTTTCAACATTAGCCGCAAGCTTTTTCCCAGAAAAGCAAACCAATTGTACCAAAACTGCAGAATAAGATCGCTTAAGTATTTAAAATGGATAGCAAGACCAATAGCTAAACCTAAAAATACATATACCCTGACCTCGCCCCAGTTGCTAAAAATCAGCAGCAGAAATACCAGACAGGTCAAAAAAAGGCAGACGATTAAATCGGAAAGCCCTGTAGTCCACTTTTTCGGTCGAACCAGCCCACGCAAAGCCCGGTAAAAATCAAACACTATACCCATAATCAAACCTATGGCTATAGTGTTTAAAAAAATTTTTATCTGTACATATACGGGAGTCATTGGGCACCACCTTGCAGCAACTTATTTTAAAAGTTTTTGCAGCAGACCTTTACCTTTTTTCCCTCCCGCAGCATCGGAGTATGCCAGCTGGTTAACTTGACCGCTTACATTTAAGGTGCCGTTCTCCAAATTGAGCACACTTATATTCAAATCTTCGCCTTTGATAACCAAAACCCCTAAAGTGGTCTGAAGAGTGATTTCCGAGTCGTCGTAATTATCCACATGCACTACACCGGTTATAACCAACTGACGGCGATCCTCTAACTTTACCTGGTGCTGTTTCTCTTGTATCAAGGCTCATACCCCCTCTCATTAGGATTGATATGCAGCAGGGATAGCAAATATGCCTTTGACCTATATAGGTTTGGTCAAAAAATAAATAAAAAGCCGCCTTCAAAAGGCAGCTTAAGCTCTGATTTCCTGGCGCATAAAAGCGATGTAGCCTACAGCAAAACATAGCAAAGTAGCAGCAATCAACCCTACCAGATGAGGCCAGATGAGCAGCAGGCTTTGAGTAAAAGAAAGGGGACCTTGAATTGCCCCGTAAACCTGCATTACCAACACCGGCCCCAGAGTGCGGACCGAAGGGTTAAGCAAAGTAGTTATTGCTTCATCATATAAGGTAGCGGGAGACACTCTGCTTAAAGCCTGCTCCAAGCGAGATTGCGCCAAAATTTGAACTGCATCGGACGAATCTGTCACCGGGTAAACTGCACTGGCTATCATTCCCGCCAGCAATCCCGCAAATACAGCGAGGAATAACCATGATGCTATCCCTGCTAAAGCTGAGGTAGCTGTTTGTCTGAACAAAACAGAGAACAACATGGCAAGCCCAAGCCAAAACGAGATGTAAATCACGCTTAAACTTAAATATGCCAGCAAACGCAATACCTCTTCTATGGTTGGTGGGATTCCAGTTAATAACAGACCCAGCCCAGTGACCAACAGCCCTAAACTGAAAATAACCAGTGCCAAAACTGCAACGGCGGCAATAAATTTACCGTTTATCAATGCATCCCTGTAAATAGGCTGAGCTAAAATACGACTCAAGGTACTTCGATCCCGTTCACCGTTAATAGCATCAAATCCCATAGTTAACCCCACCAGTGGCCCTAGGAATGACACAAATGAGACAAAAGAAAAAGGCAGTGAGGAGCCAGAGGTGGTGAACAAGCGTAAAAAGATGAAATCAGCCGTTTCCTGCTCCAGCGTAGTCCTCAAGGTAGCTACGGCAACATAGAGTGCAGCCAGAGAAGTAACCGCTACTAAAAGAGACAGTATTAAGAAACGCTTTCCACTCAAGTGATCAGCCAACTCTTTACGGACAACTGCCCGCAATCCCTTGTTGGCTTGTAATACTTCCCCTAGTTTTTTAGCCTCTATATTAAGCGGAGAGGGTTTGCCCATAATACCCCTCCCTTTCGAAATATTCTAGGTAAATGCTATCCAGCGATATTCCGCGCAGGTAAAGGTGCAGCAGGTTAAAACCTTTTTCCACCAAGCTTTTAACCAATTCAGGACGAACATCGCGGCTGCAATGCAGGACAAAGGTGTCTGCTAGCTTTTCAATTTTTTCCACACCGGAAATACTGTTGCATAATTGCAATAGCGCCTCGCCGCCTGGTTCAGCCTTTAACTCTAACAGCCAAGGCTTACCTTGCAGGAGTTGTTCACCCAGTTCTGCAATCGTGCCACTGGCTATTAATTTTCCTTTAACAAAAATCCCAACCCGATGGCAAATTTGCTGTATTTGATGAAGATGGTGGGAAGAAATTAATATGGTCCGTCCTTCCTCTTTAGCTAAGCCTTTGATAAGCTGCAAAAGCTCCTGCACACCTTCAGGGTCGATCCCCAAGGTGGGTTCATCTAAAATGATTAACTTAGGATCCTTAATCAGAATATCGGCAATTCCCAGCCTTTGGCGCATACCGCGGGAGTATTGTGCAACTTTTCTGTCCACCGCTTCCCTCAACCCCACCTTTTCTATAGCATCTTCAATTCTATCTTCCGCAGTTTTCTTGGGAAGCCCGTTCAACGCCGCAGTATAGCGTAAATTCTCACGCCCTGTCAATTCTTGGTAAAAACCTACGTTGTCAGGCAAATAGCCAACCATGGACTTGACAAGCAACGGATTGCGGGCAGCGTCATATCCCGCAACCAGCGCTTGTCCCGCTGTAGGCTCACATAGCCCCAGAATCATCAGGATAGTAGTAGTTTTGCCAGCACCGTTAGGGCCCAGTAAACCGTAAATTGTGCCCTCTTCCACCTTGAGGCTTAAATTATCTACAGCTGTAATTTCTCCATAACGCTTGGTTAAGCCTATGGTTTCTACCAAGATACGTTTTTCCACATTCAAACCTATCGCCTCCCGTAGGTTTGAAATACTTTGTAAACGCCTACTAATACCAGTAACACAATTGCTATGCCTACAATGCCCCACAGAGTGGAGGTTTTAACGGTTACCCTTAGTTCTGCCGTACTGCTGACCTCCGGACTGGAAGCAGTAGCCGCAACCACATAGTCCCCGGCTATCGCCTTGCTTCCAGCAGTAATGGTTGCTGTAATCTGGCGGCTTTCTCCAGGTTGAAGGGTATCAATTGTATTAGGTTCAAAGCTCATCGACCACTCTTGCGGCTGGCGGGATGAAAGAGTAATGTTGTTGATAACGGCACTGCCGTTATTTTTCACCACTAAATTGAGTTTTTTCTCTTTACCCGCCACCACCTCTGCATTTAATCTGCCGGAAGGGGTATTCAGCTCCAAATCATAAGTGCCGGTAATTATCAGCTTAAGTTCCTTCGCCACTTTTCCGGCTGCACTTACAGCTTCCACCGGAATTACATATTCTCCTGCCTGCACACTGGCCGGAGGCGTTACTGCCACATCCAGCCCTTTGCTTTCTCCCGGTTTAATACTAATACTTGCTACCTGTTGATTTTCGTATGAAGGTTTAAATGTTACCTGCCATCCCTCCGGAGCCCGGGCCCCCAGGCTATAAATCTGCTCCGTACTTCCATTGTTGATCAAATCAAGTTTAAAATTAAAGGTGGCGTTACTGGGCCCCTTGAGTTCAGAGTACTGGGCTGCCAGTTCATCTTCGCCCTGCCTATCTTTGGCAATTTTTACATTTAACTTTAAAACGTCCCGTGTTCCTCCGTCACTAAAGGCCCAGACAGTAATGCCATAGTCCCCCGGTTTAGGGTTATCTTGGATTTTTACTTTCAAGTCAGCAGAAGCAGTGCCATTACCACTTACAAAGACCTGCTGAATCTCCCTGCCGTCACCTCTTAAGGCTACCACCCAATTATCCGGTCTTGTTTTGATTTCCAGGTTAATTACTTGGCTCGAACTGCTGTTATTTTTTATAGTCAGGGGGAAAGTAATATTTTCTCCCGCAGAACCGCTGATGCTAGGATATGGGGTTGATAATTCCAGCACTTTTTGAGCTGCAGCAGGCTGCAGGGGACAGATCAAAGTTAAGCTTAACAAAGCGAGCAGCACTATAGTAAGCTGAGTTGGAATAAATTTTGAATTATGTACTTCTAACGCACCTTTTTTCATTGCCTGTTCACTCCTTTCAAATAATCTAGCCTGTGGAACTACGCCAATACCCGGGACATATTCACCTCCTACGCTGGGCCCCTCTGGACCCTCATTAAAAGCTAACGGGAGACAATGTCTCCCGTTAGCATAGAGATGAACTAAAGCTTAATAAAAGCTTGCCATTTATTTCATCATGAAATAATATGGAGACATTTTATAAACTTTAAATCATCAAAATATTAGATTGTATTATTGGTAGATATACCCTAGTGTTTATTATAATTATATGGTTTGCCCATGTCAAAACGGCACTTTAAAGCGTTAATTACCAACACGCTTACTTTACTTTGATAAAAATATAAAACTCCGGCGGGTCGATATTAACCTTGCCTGTTGAACTCTCCTCGCGACCGCTGAGATATTTGAAAACATATAGCACCTGGAGGCTCTCATTTTCATCGGTAAAACTCATATCCGAGTGGCTAAGATTAGTTTTTCCTTTATTCCGGCTGTGAATCTTGAGCGCTACGTCATCAATGTTTTTGTCGTAAATCACTTTACCCTGCTCTGCTATTTTTAACCTTTTATCTTCCCGGTTATAGGATACTTCTAAGGGGCTGCTTTTTAGCAGGCTGCTATCCGACCGCTTGCCAAAACCAGCATTATAGAAGTACTCATAGCTCCCTATAGCGATCAGCATATTATCATTTTGCACATGGTAAGAAAAGTATTGTTCACCACCCACATTATAGTCCATCTCAAACCCGAAGGTGTTTTTCATGTTTTCAATCGTAAAGTCTTCTGGTAGGTATTTTAATTCCTCCAGACCATGATAGCGGTCAAAATATAGAATAATAGAACGTATATCGTTCTTATCAACTTCTGAGATGGTCTGAGGCGCCGGCGTAATGGCACCATTTTGCAGCATTTGGTTTTTTTGTAACAGGCGCTCGAACCTGGCATTTTGACTGTATTTTGAGACACTATAGGAACTCCAGGGACCTAACACCGTTAATATAGCGACAGCAGCCAAGAAAAATGCCAAGTAGACGTTTTTCTTTTCTTTACAGAACAGGAAATACAGCATGGAGCACGTAACCCAGATACCTGCCGCCACGACCAGATAACGGTTTTCCGTAATGCCGTAAGCATTGATCCGGATGCCCATTGCTACAAACATCATCACCAATAGGGGTAGAATTATTTTGGGTACAAACGATAGAAAGCTTCGTACCCACTGATTAGCGGGGCGTAACGGATAAATAATAAACATGACAAAGGTGCTAAGCAGCGCATACCAAAGGACCAGATGAGAAACCATCCCCACCGGCCACTGCCTGGTAATTAAAATTTTGGCGAAATACAGATAGAGTATCACCGTGTAGGCAGCAATGATGGGCATAACAATATAGAATAGCAAAGCCTTTAAAACTTTGGAATAATCTGTATCCGAAAGATCTGTACCGTAAGCCGGCACCTCCGATAACAAAAAGGCTGGGGCAAATAATCCCACAACAATCAGCCATAGATCTAAATAGAGTTTTTCAGGCAGGTTAAAAAGCAACCGGTCTATGGTAAATACCATAGCTGCCAGACCTAGAAACAACACAACGGCATAAAGGGCAGTAATTAAAAACTGCCTAATAAGTGCAACCACATATTGCTCATAACCCGGTTTCCCATCAAAGTACGGAATAAACGTAAAAACGCAATACAAGGCCAAAGTCAGCGAAATATAACGGGTAACCGGGACCATGCCCAAGTCAGGCAACAGGTAAAAATAATACAGCACCGGCACTGCGGCGGCAATGCCGTAAACTAGCAGCTTGACACCCAGTTTGATGTTCCGGGCGCGCTCAAAAAGCATTTTGAGGCAGAGTGACAAAGGAATACCCAGCGCCAGAGCCATCACCACCCGCCCAAGGATCTCTTCCAAGCCACTTTGCATGAAGTTGATATGGTTCATGGCAATCAGAATGACGGTGGCCGCTGCAGCCAGCAGAACGGCTTCAGGAAAACGTTTGAGGCTGGCAGCAAGCTTGTGCAGCACATCCTTGCCTAACGCAACAATCTTCAGACCCACTTGTACACCTCAATTCAAATTTTATTTTCGGTTCCGAATTTATATAAGATAGACGAGATTTTTGCAGCAGTCGTTCCCGGATTTAAAAAAGATTGGAGAGAATGCACCTACATTCTCTCCAATCTTTTTTCCGGGGTTATTTTTCAGCGCTTTCTACTATCTTGCGCAACTGGGCTTTTACATCGGCATCCAGGGGCTCCGGCTTATGCTCGTTTAAAATTTCCCTGGCTTTCTCAGCAGCACGCTGGGCGCAGTCCTTGCCACCGGCTTCAATTTCCCAAGTCTGCCGCATCCTCCTGTCAAAAATGCCTGCTCTGGATTGTTCCGCATGCATATAGTCAATGGTGTGTCTTTCGGTCAGGTAATGTTTTCCGCTGCCCCCACCCACTTTTTTAATCAGGTCAACTGCCAGGGTGGCATCGTTCACCTCAACACCTCTTACCACTCTTTTTACCATTTTCGCAATGTCATTATCTACAACCAGTTGAGCATAGCTAAAAGTAACCCCTAACTCCAGCATGCCCATGCCGTAAATCAAGTTAGCTCCTGCCAAGGCTGGTAAGATGGCAGTTATGGTTTTTTCATGGCCAGCTTGCACATCACAAACTTTACTGTCAGCCTAGGTACCTGCTACATAGCTGGGAAGCAGGTAGAATTGGGCCAATGCAGCAACACCGGCATTGCAGATGCCCAGTTCCGGCGAGCCTACGGGAGCAGTGGCATACTGCAGGTCAAAGGTAGTGGTGGAACTGCCGTAGATTACCGGCGCCCCTTTACATGTCAACTGGGATAATACGATACCTGTTAAAACTTCAGCGTTATGGACCACTAAAGTCCCGGCGATGGTGACGGGAGTAGTAGCGCCGGACATGGCCATGGATAAGACGTTCACCGGAATGCCTGCTCTGGCAAATTCAATAATAATCTCACAGCTCTCACGGTGCAGTTGAAGCGGGCTCTGTGGACATGTAAGCGCCGAAATAATGGGCCGCTTACGCAGTTCATCCATTCCGCCGACAATGGCTGCTGCCATTGCAATATATTTCTTGGCATTGGCGCCGCAGGTTAAATCGATGTGCTGGCAGTGCTTGGTGGTATTGGTCAAAAAGGCCTCCGCTTCATGAAGATCAACCGAAGACTTAGGGCAGTCCCTGGCTGACACTGCATGGGAATAAACGTCAACGCCGTCCAAATAATCGGCGACTAAAGCTGTCCCAGCCACATCCGCCTTTGTTGTGTTGCGCAGTTCACCTGTAAAAGCATCAACTATCTTGACACCGGCGCCAAAAGTGGTGAAATTAACCCTGCTGCCTTCCAAAACGCAATCGTTTTTAGGGTTGCGACCGGCCAGAGTGATCGTGCTGGGGGCCGACCTGATAGCTTCTTCAACCATATAAGGGTGAATCCTCACCACGTGACTGCTGCGGTCCACAATCGCCCCGCCATCTTCAAAAATGTCCAGTGCTTCCTCGGATCCCACATGAACCCCTTCCTGCCATAAAACCTCCAGGGTGGCAAAATGAATTTGCTGGAGCTCCTCCTGCGTAAACATGTTAATACTAAATCCTTCTTTTTTAGGGTAGTGTGCCCTTGCACCCCTTATTACCATGTTCATTCACTCCTCCTTTCGATTTCAATGTAAAAGTTCCGGCAATAACAGCTTTTTTCACCCCTTTGGGGTTTGCCACCACCTCCCCGCGCCTGGTTTTTTCCGCTTGTATGGCGGATAAAAATTGCCTTCTGGCAAGATAAGCAGCTTCGCCTGCGTCAATTGAACAGATATCCGCCCCGATTTCCTGCGCAAAAACATCGGTAACAGGCAGGCCGCCAATCATGATCAGCAGCTCATTCCTCAGCCCCGCCCCTTCCAAAGCTTTAATTACATCCCTGATGCCGCCCATGGTGGTAGTCATGGTAGCAGAAATACCTAACACATGGGGCCGGTATTCCCTGACTGCGTTGACAAATTCCTCTTCACCAACATCCCTGCCCAGGTCGTAAACCTCAAAACCTTCCCGCTCCAGCATTGCTTTAACCATATTTTTGCCTAGGTCATGTAAATCGCCCTTAACGGTGCCGATTAATGCCCTTCCTCCTATAAAGCCGCCGGTTGCCGTTGTCAGCCTGGGCCTTAGGACCTCCAGCCCTGCATTCATCGCCCTTGCCGCAAGGAGCACGTGAGGAATGTAAATTTCGTTGTTTTTGTATTTTTCTCCCACTATCTCCATCCCGCATAAAAGGCCGCTTTTTAAGATTTCCTCCGGGTGATATCCGTTGTCCAAGGCGGTTTGGACGCTGGCGATGACATTGCCGGCATCACCATTTTCCAAGTAACCGCTAATTTCCCGCAAAATATCCATGTCCGGCAACTACCTCCTTATTTAACCCATCCGACTACCTCCGTTTACACCACAAATGTTTTTACTATTTATAATTTTAAAAAAAAACAAAATTCAGGTCTTGCAATTATTTTAGCTGTTTTATAATTTTTTGCCTTTTTGGCTCAGTCCCCATTTTGTTTCCATTTTCGGGGGGAAACGCCTTCATACTTTTTAAAGATATTCGTAAAGTAGCTCTGGTCGTTAAATCCCACCATTTGTGCAATCTCCACCAGTGGCAGTCCCTTTTTTAAAAGTTCTTTGCTGGCTTCTATCCTTACCCTGTTTAAATATTCGCTATAAGACCTGCCCGTTTCTTCTTTAAACAATTTGCTGAAGTAGGCGGCGCTCAGGCCCACCTCCCCCGCTACAGCCTCCAGACAAATCTGGCTGTAATTCTCCCGGATGTAACTCATGGCTTTAAAAATGACGTTGCGGTTCTTAATATTAACCACAGGAAAAGTACAATCGATAAACCAGTCAATGGCTTTTGTCAGTTCCACCGAAAGCTCGTTAATATCAGTAGAGTCAAAAATCCTCCTGAGCTGCAAATATTCCGCTCCGAAAAGGATTTCCAAATCAACGCCCACCTCAAGGGCGGCCCGTGCTAAAACCACCATCAAACTGACGGCAACCAACTTGACAAGCTCAAATCTATTGTAAAAAAACATGTAACCGATAATATCGTTTAAAATCTCTTTCGCACCCTGCCTGTCGCCCAGCCGAACCTTAGCTATCAGCTCCTTTTCCCTTTCAAAGGGATATGGTTTTCCTGCACCCTCCCCGATCTTATGGGTAAATATCTCCTTTTTTAAATTCTGGATAACCCTGGCCACGTTAGCATTGATATTAGCCCTGTTACGCTTGCCCTCCAAAAACACGTCGGTCGCTCTCAGGCTTTTGGCCGCCAGCATTAACAGCCCGGCCAGATGGTTTACCCGCACCGGGTCAAATACCTGCAGTTCGTTCAGGGTCGTTCCAACATGGTGAAAATTTGTGCCGAGCTGAGGAAGCTGGCGAATAATTTCCTCAACCAACAGACTGTCAACCTTATGGAGTAAAACGGGGCCGCCCACCAGAAAAAATACAACCTCATTATTGCCCATCACCGGTACCGTCCAGTTCACTAAACCATAGGGACAAAAATAAATATAGGCATCGCCTAATTTTTCCGACTGCAGCCCCCCGTAAATATAAGACTTTTTGCAGCTTTTTTTCTGATCGTACTGCTGCACCAGCCGGCAAAAGGAGGAGCGTTTCCCGTAATCACCGCCGGTGATGATTTCTCCCTCCAGGTTAAAGGCAGCACAATTGGTACCGGTAGCGATTTTATAGGTCTCCACTATGCCCCGTATTTCTTCTTCCGTCGGAACCCTGAACTGCTCCATGCAACCCCCTCCTACCCAAGTTTTCTGTTATAAATTCCCGCCCCTTAATTACTCTATTTCTGTATACTGAATTCAATAACCTAAAGTAAAATCCTTCCAGGTAAATATTAACAAAAACTAAAAAAGCTTCGGATAACCGAAGCGCTTTAGCACTATTTCCACATCTTTTCTATTTTTACTCCTTTAAAGAAATACATTACAATATCCTCCGCCTTTTTGCCCTGCTCCGCCAGGGCCCTGGCTCCCCACTGGCTCATCCCGACTCCGTGTCCGTAGCCTTTGCCGTGGATCACCAGGTTGCCGTTTTTAATGGCAAAGGTGTCGATGAGGGTAGAGCGCATCTGATCGTTGCCCAGCTCCAAACGAAGAGCGGGAGCTCCCAGCGTCACGTGCCCGATTTTAACCTTGGTCGCCCTGCCCGAGGGCCCTTTTTCCACTATGGCGGCGCTGGTGGCCTTTCCTATATCCCGGCCGGTCAGTTTCTTTACCGCTGCTCTAACTTGGGAAAGAGGAAAAGTTGCGGTCCAGGACTTGTTTTCCGGCACCGTAATCGCAAAGCCCGGGTCTTTTACGCTGTGGATGTAGGGTGTCTTTTCTTTAAAATAGCCTAACCCTTCCGCTGCCGAAGCCGAAGTTTGGCCACCGCCGTCAGCGAAAAACCAGGCGTTGATGTAGCGCCCGCGGTAGGTGACTACTTCCCCCCGGGTCCGTTGCACGGCATTCCTGACCTTGTCGTTGATCTTTTGGGGATCGTAGGCCTGAAATTCTTCCACGCTGGTTGAAGCATCGGTACCGCGCGCCTTAACCCCACCTTCCTGAATTTTCTTCAAGGTAAATGTCCTTGCCAAAATCGCCTGGGCTGCCAGCGCCTCATCAGGCCAAGTGGGGTCCATTTCCGCAGCAACTACGCCCTGCAGGTACTCCTCAAGCTTAATTTTCTTTTTTTCCCCTGTCTCGTTTACATATAGGGAGATGGTCGGTTCCTTCCTTATCCGGCCAAAGTCGTCTCCGTTTGGTCCGGGGCGCCCTGCCGGGCCGGGGCAAGCCGTTAAAAGCAACATTACCAGTAAAAGCAAACAACCGTAAAGCAGCCTTTGCTGATTGAATTTATACATTTTGTTCCCTCCAGCTTTAACGTTACAATTTTGATCTTATTCTTAGCCGGGAGGGAGTTTTTTATCCATGCCGCTCGGTCGGACAGAGGTCACTTACGGTCAAACTCTGCGCAGAGCGCTCTATGGCTCGTCATAGCGTTTTTCAGGCTAAGTCTTTGTTTTGTTCTCTGATCAGCTCGTAAAGGTCTTTGGCCTCATTAGCCTTAACAACTTCCGGAGTGGCAAGAATTTTTACCTCCAGCACCTTTACTCCCAAATCAATGGTCAAAATATCGCCGGCATTTACTTCAGAACCCGCTTTGGCAGCCCTGCCGTTCAGCATTACCCTGCCGCTGTCGCACACTTCCTTGGCCACAGTCCTTCTTTTGATAATCCGGGAATTTTTCAAATATTTATCCAGTCGCATAAACCCTCCTGTTTACCGCATCCCGGGCCCTGGTCCCGGGGTTATAACGAAGCAGCAGAAAGCAAAATCAGGTTCACACCTGAACCTGATTGTACTTGCGCAGCTTTATTTACTAACAGCGTCTTTCAATGCCTTGCCGGGCTTGAAAGCAGGAACTTTTGTTGCCGGAATGCTGATTTCTTCCCCTGTTTTCGGGTTGCGGCCGGTGCGGGAAGCGCGCTCGCGTACCTCAAAAGTCCCAAAACCAACTAACTGGACCTTATCCCCCTTTGCCAGGGCTTCTTCGATGCTGGCAAAAATTGCATTAACAGCTTTTTCAGCATCCTTCTTGGTAAATTCGGCTTTTTCTGCCACGCTGCTAACCAGGTCCGTCTTATTCAACTGAATCCCTCCTAATAAAAATAGACTCATGATTCAACATACTATCTAAGCTAAATTCGCTACTATCCTACAATCTCCTGCTTTTTGCTCTGATTCAGGTGAAAAATTTTCCACTTTCTTAGCGATTTTTGGCTTCTTCCCAAAGCTTGTCCATTTCCTCCAGCGACATCTCTCTCAATTCTTTGCCCTTAAGCCTTGCCTGTTGCTCAATAAAGCGGAAACGCTTCACAAATTTGGCCACAGTTTTCTGTAACGCCTCTTCGGGATCAATATGGAGAAAGCGGCTGATATTGACTGCAGCAAACAGGATATCACCCATTTCTTCTTCCGTATGTTTAAATTCTTTTTTTGCCAGGGCCTCCTTTAATTCCTTGATTTCCTCATGAAACTTCGCCCAAGGTCCTTCTATGTCAGGCCAATCAAAACCAACTTTGGCAGCCCGGTTCTGAACTTTTTCAGCCCGATAGAGGGCCGGCAGGCCCCGTGGAATATCCATCACCGTTTTTAAGCCGCTGTTCTCCTTTTCCTGCCTTTTAATCTCATCCCAGTTGGCCAAAACCTGGGTGGAATTATCCACCCGGATGTCACCAAAAACATGGGGATGACGGCGAATCATTTTTTCCGTTATTCCTGCTATTACATCATTGATGTTGAAGTATCCGGAACAGCTTGCCAACTCCGCATGGAAAACTATTTGCAATAGTAAGTCTCCCAATTCATCGCATAATTTATACATATCCCGGTCTTCTATAGCCTCAATAACTTCGTAACATTCCTCAATCAAATAGCGCTTTAAAGAGTCATGGGTTTGTTCCCTGTCCCAAGGGCAACCGTTTTCGCCCAAAAGCTCCTGCATCACATCGACCAGCGGGTCCAGCGGGAAGCCTGCTGTACCCTGTCTTTGCTGTGCCGGCGGAACGTAAAGGCTGGTCAGGTGATCAATCCAGTCAATCCGGTCCAGCTGGAAAAGGGGTATTGTTTCCATGCGCTCCAGCCTGCTAACACCGGCGCCCCGGACCAATTTAACCAAATGATCGTCAGGATAAACCTCCATCAGTGTCAACTTGACATCCGACGCGATTTGCCGGTTGTAGAGCTGAGTCAATATTAAACCCACCGCCGGAACCAGTTCCTCGCTCTTTAACAGCAGGGCATCTTTGACCAACATGCCGGCAGTGGGGTCCAAATGCAAAGCTGCATAAACAGCATCCAGGCAGCTCATAGCAGGCAGTACTTCCGTTTCCACACCCTCCCGGGAAGCGGCCTGTAACAGAAGCGGCACGGTACTCTCGGCTACCAGGGGATGTCCCGGAACAGCATAGATGACCTGCGGGTACTTGGCGGCAGCGGCTATTAGCTTGTCCACTATAGTCTGGTATACTTCTTCAAAGGTTGGGAGCTGTTCGTAAAGATAATCAAAAGAAGCAAACTTAATCCCCTGTCCTTGCAGTTCCTCTACGGCGGGGTGTTTGGCCGTCCGCACCAGTATGTATTCGGCTTTTTTCAGCAATTCCAAATTCTGGGCCGGAATCAGACCTACCCCCCCGGGGCCTAAACCCAGCACAACTATTTTTCCTTTAAGCATTTTTTCACCTCAAAAGACGTATTTTCTGCAAAAAACTTGCCACCTTTTTACCGACACCGGGGACCATGGCAACATCCTCGACGGTAAGCCCCCCCAGCATGAGGAGGCTAAAGAAAAAAATGAAGATCCCAGCAAAAACAGCAGCTAAAGTAGCAAAACTTCCTGGGACAAAACCAAGGCTAAATTGGTACAGATGTTTAATCGCCACAGCCATTAAACCGGTAGCTAATCCCGGCAAAAAGAGACTATCCATAGCTGCAAGTTTCAAACCTATCAATTGGCGTAAAGCAAAGAAATTGAGCAAAAATGCCAAGAAAAAGGCACTGACAGTGGCAATGGCGGCACCCCTGACATCTACTCCCGGAATTGCCGTGAGATAATAATTCAAAAAACTCTTCAAAACCAAACCAATAAGCAGGTTAGTAACCGGGATAAATGTTTTGCTTAAGCCCTGCAAAGCGCCGGAGGTAGTCTGGTACAAACCCAGAAAAAGAATTCCCGGCGCAAGATAGGCGAGAGGGATACCCACCTCGGCTACGTCGTAGAGCAGCACGCTGATAGGCTTGGCCAGCACAGCTAAACCAGCTGCAGCAGGCAGACATAACAGGATTGTAATGCGCAGGCTGGCGGCGATGCGGGAAATGGCTTGCGGGCGCCGCCTTTTAGCCACAGCCTCAGAGACAGCGGGAACTAAACTAACTGCTAAAGAAATAGTAATAATTGTGGGGAGATTAATCAAGCTGCCTGCCATGCCCGTTAATTGGCCAAACAATTCGGTAGCTCTGGAAGCCGTCATTCCCGCAGCTTGCAGCCTAATGGGCACAATCAATGCATCCACCACCTGCATCATCGGCATTACTAAACCCCCGACCGATAAAGGCAATGCTATTTTAATTATCCTGGAAACCAAGCTCCAGGTTGATTCCTCCTGGAATCTACGGAAGCCCTCGCCCCCTCTTCTTTGAGGCATTCTTAAGAAGAATACGGCCAAAACCACGAGCGCTGCGGCTCCACCGGTTACAGCCCCGAAGGTTGCAGCTCCGGCTGCCAATTCGATGCCGTAGGGCAAAAGCACAATAGCTCCGGTTAAAACTGTGGTTACCCTTGCTAATTGCTCTACGACCTGAGAAACAGCTGTAGGCACCATCACCTGGTAGCCCTGGAAATAACCCCGGAAAGCAGACACCACCGCCGTGAAAAAAATAGCAGGGGCAATAGCGGCTATGGGATACAATGCCCGGGGCTCCTGTAGCACAATATGAGCCAAAAAACTCGCGCCGGAAAAAACCAGGTAGGCGAAGATCAATCCGGTTAAAGACAACAAGGCTAAAGAAACTGTAAATACCCTCTTGGCACCCCTGTAATCCCCGTTCGCCAGTTTTTCCGCCACTAAAATCGAAATGGCCACCGGAATACCCGCTGTAGACAGAGCAAGGATGCTGGTATAGATAGGATAGGCCATCTGGTAGAGCCCCATACCCTCGCCGCCTAAGATCCGGGCCAGGGGAATGCGGTATAAAGCGCCCAACAATTTGCTAACCATGCCTGCAACACTAAGTATAATCGCTCCCTGTAAGAACCTTTCTCCCGTCACCTCGAGACCCTCTCCCACCCATGGCTTTATGTTTCTATATTATACCAGCAAATGCTATTTTAGTATTGTTTTTGTTAATTGCAATAATTCGTTTAGAGGTTGCCGGAGAGTCAGGGGACGGTTCCTTGACTCATGTTGTTGCGAAGAGTGAGTCAGAGAACCGTCCCCTGACTCACTTTCTACTGCAGCAAAAAGAAAAGAGCGCCTATGCGCCCTTATTGTTCCATTTGTTTTGCTAAAAATCCTGCAGCAGTTTCCGCCAGTTTAACCTCCATGTCACCCATGCGTACATTTGGTTCCTTAGAACATAAAATTACTGCACCAATCGGATCTCCTTCGGCAATAATCGGAGCAATAACTTCAGAACTAAATTTGCATTCCTCACCGTTTTCCATGGGGCCACAGCCTTTGCACAGTACGTGCTGGCCGGGTTCATTGATAAGCACGGTCTTACGCTCTTCCATTACTTTTTCCACTGCAGCACTGATAGGTTTATTTAAAAATTCTTTCTTCGGAGCCCCCGCCACTGCTATAATACTATCGCGGTCAGAAATACAAGCTATATGACCAATTGCTTCGTATAACGAATCAGCATATTCTTTAGCAAAATCTCCCAATTCACCAATCGGAGAGTATTTCTTTAGAATTACCTCTCCTTCACGATCCACGAAGATCTCAAGAGGGTCACCTTCGCGGATGCGCAAGGTCCTGCGTATCTCTTTGGGGATAACAACTCTACCTAAATCATCAATACGCCTCACAATACCGGTTGCCTTCATGAACTTTATCCCTCCTTTTTGCCTAAAATTCTGGTGAGTCAGTTTTCATTGTTAGTATATATCAGCACAGGAGAGATTATTCATTTTTTTCCATAATGACGCAAAAAAAGTTAATTTTTGTACTTGTCCTTGTAAAATTAGGTTCTTGCGTCATTTTTTAGGGACATACTCTTGTATGTCCCTAAAATACTTACTCTTTTTTCTTGTCTATATTACCCTGGGTGGCCTCAGTTTTTTTAGCTTCTTCTTCCAGCTTGTTTTCTATTTTAGCTTTCTTCATGAGTTCGCTTAAATATTCTTGCCACTTCTGCCCTTTTTTATCCGCAGTTAACTTGGCAATCAAGTCTTCTTTCAGCTGTTCAAAAGTATCTTTGCGGTCCTCTACTTTAATTACATGAAATCCAAACGGGCTCTTGACCGGTTCCGCGCCGACCGTTCCCTTGGCAATTTTAAGGGCTCCTTCAGTAAATTCAGGCACATACATGCTGTCAGATTTGGAGAAGTAACCCTCCAACGCCCCTCCGGTGGTTTTAGCCATGGGCTCATCAGATTCCTTTTTAGCCAGCTCCGCAAAGTCAGCCCCGTCCTGAAGCCGCGCAATCAGCTCTTTCGCTTTAGCCTCAGCTTTTTTAACCTGTTCCGGGGTAGCCTCTCCTTCTTTAGCCTCTACCAGAATATGGCTTACTTTGACCTGAACCAGGTCCTCTTTATTTTTCGCAAAGTAATCTTTGGCTTCTTCCTCAGTAACTTTCACGTCTGCGGTTACTTTTTTGTACAGCTCATCAGCTGTAAGCCCAAAAAGGATGTATTTTGTAAGTTTTTCTTCATTGGTCTTTTGGGCTTCCAGCATCTTTTTAAATGCTTCCTCCCCATATGCCTTTTTCATCTGATCTAGCTGTTCCTTGGCCTTCTTGGGCTCAACTTTGATCCCCTGTTTCTCTGCGTCCTGGGTAATCACCGCTTCCTGAATCATCTGGTTCAATACTTCCTGCTCAAGCATTTTAAGAATTACTTTGCCCTGCTCGCCGTCAAACTTCATACCCTGGAGTTCCATGGCGGCTTTGGCGCCCTCCATTTTTTCATTAAACTCTTGCCGGGTGATGTCCTGCCCGTTTACCGTGGCTACCACATCTTTTTTCTTTCCACAGCCGGCAAGAACAAAAATAACAACTACCAATATAGCGCATACTTTCCATAGATTGCGCAGCTTCCTCACGGCTTCACGACCTTTCTCCTCTTTGAAATAAATGAACTGTGCGCTTGCACTAAACTAAATTCAATTATAGCAGTCAGGCGAAAGCTTAAGCAAGGCTTTTAATCTTTCTGAAAATACTTACCAGCAGGTTTAACAGGTTTTCGTGCTCTCTCGGACTGATCTTCACCGTTATGGTGAGCCCCTCCGATACGGCGAAAGTGAGCCTGCGCCTGAATTCACGGTCTAACTCCAAGAGCTTCTCCCCTCCCAGCGGGCTTTCACGGAATTCTAATTTAGCCTCGTTCTTTTTGGCTTTAATTGCTTTCGCCCCTGTCTGTTTAGCCAAAGTGCGCAAAACCGCAATTTGGGCCAGGTTAACTACCGGTTGAGGGGGATCGCCAAACCTGTCAATCAGCTCATCAATAATCTCCTGTACTTCCTCTTCGCTGCCCGCTTCTCCCAAGCGCTGGTAAAACTCCATTTTAATACCCGAGTTGCCAATATAGGCATCGCTGATGTAAGCATTAACATCAATATCAAGTACCGGCTGGACCTCAGTTCGGGCTTTTGTAGCCCCTTTAAGCTGGGCCACAGCCTCCTCCAGCAGGCGACAGTACAAGTCAAAGCCAACTGCCAGCATATGTCCATGCTGCTCCGGCCCCAGGAGGTTGCCTGCACCCCTGATTTCCAAATCCCGCATGGCAATTTTAAAACCGGAACCAAACTCGGTAAACTCCCTAATAGCCCTTAACCTCTTTTCCGCCACAGGATTTAAAACCTTGTCCGGGCGATAGGTAAAATAGGCATAAGCCAACCTGTTGCTCCGGCCAACCCTGCCTCTTAGCTGGTAAAGCTGGGCCAAGCCCAGATGATCAGCCTCATCCACGATCAATGTATTAACATTGCTTATATCCAGGCCATTTTCCACAATGGTGGTGCATAGCAGTACGTCGTATTCCCCTTCTATAAAGCCAAGCATGGCTTCTTCCAGTTCATCTTCTTTCATTTGTCCGTGGGCAATGGCAATCCTGGCGTTTGGTACCAACTGTTGCAAGAAACTAGCCACCCGGTCCAGATCAGCAATCCGGTTATGGATAAAGTATACTTGCCCGCCCCGGTTCAGTTCCCGCCTGATGGCATCCCGGATCAACTCGGGACTGTACTCTACTACGTAAGTTTGCACAGGGTAACGCTCCTCCGGCGGGGTCTCGATAATACTCATATCCCGGGTGCCGGCAAGGGACATATGGAGCGTCCTGGGTATGGGCGTAGCAGTCAAGGTCAATACATCGACGCTTTCCCTTATCTGTTTTAAACGTTCCTTGTGGGCTACTCCGAACCTCTGCTCCTCATCGACAATCACCAGGCCCAGATCTTTGAACTTTACATCGGAAGAAAGCAGGCGATGGGTTCCTATGACTACATCTATACTGCCATCTTTTAATCCTTGCAGCACCGCTTGCTGTTCTTTTGGGCTTTTAAAACGGTTTAACAATCCTATTTTGATAGGATAATTGCTGAAGCGCTGGGAAAAAGTGTTGTAGTGCTGCTGTGCTAAAACAGTGGTAGGCACAAGCACAGCCACCTGCTTGGAATCCATGGTGGCTTTAAATGCAGCCCGGAGAGCTACTTCTGTTTTGCCGTAGCCTACATCACCCACCAGCAACCTATCCATGGGCTTTGGCTTTTCCATATCCTTTTTGACATCGATAATAGCTTGGAGCTGATCGGGGGTTTCCGTATAGGGAAAGGCCTCTTCAAATTCTTTCTGCCAAACTGTATCGGGAGAAAAAGCAAAGCCAACGGACGCTTCCCGGGCTGCATAGAGCTGCAACAGCTCTTTGGCCATATCCTGCACAGAGGCTTTAACCCTGCTTTTCACCTTGTTCCATTCGTTGCCGCCTAACTTGTTCAGCTTGGGAACGTGTCCTTCCGCCCCAATGTACTTTTGAATCAGCTCAACTTGGTCCGTGGGGATGTATAACTTATCCTCCCCGGAATACTGGATAAGCAAGTAATCTTTGTACACCCCGCCTACCTCTAACTGCTCTATACCCAGATAGCGCCCAATGCCATGATGGACATGGACCACATAATCCCCTACTTTTAAATCGCTGAAAACACCGATTTTGCTGCCCTCTTTAAAAGCCTGACGGGGTTTTTTGCGCTTGCGCTGCCCGAATACCTCCTGCTCGGTGACCAGCACAAGCTTTAAATCAGGGTATTCAAAGCCTTGGAGCAAAGCCCCCACAGTTATAGTTACCCCTGGGCCGGGCCGTTTGTCCAGTCCGGGAATAACAGCAGCTTCAATACGGTGATCAGACAAAAGTCCTTGTAAAAATTTAGCCCTCTCCTGGTTGCTCACCATAAATACTATTTTGTATTTGTTTTTCTTCCAAAGCTCAACCTCTTCCGCCAAAAGATTAAACTTGCTCATAAAAGGATGCATGGTTTTGGTGTTGACACTTAAGATGTTTTGAGGCTGGACACCGCTTAATTTTTGCGGCAAGGCGCTGAAGTAACAAGCCTGGAATTTTCCTACAATCTCAGGAAAGCTGCTTACCGCAGCGTAAATTTTGGCCTGGGAGGGCAGCACCGCTCCGGCCTCGGTTAAATCCGCAAAAGATTCTGCCCTTTCAAGTTCAGCCCGTTCCATGCTTTCCATTACCCGGTTGATTTCATCCACAATGATTAAGGGT
Organism: Zhaonella formicivorans; assembly: GCF_004353525.1. Lineage (NCBI taxonomy): Bacteria > Bacillati > Bacillota > Clostridia > Neomoorellales > Zhaonellaceae > Zhaonella > Zhaonella formicivorans. Next base: position 2,882,958 of record NZ_CP085524.1, on the reverse strand, counting down.
TTGCGCCGGAAATAGTCACTAATTGACTGCTGCTCAGGATAAAAAAAAGGCTGAAATCTCTCCAAACTTTCCGTCCACAAGTCCTGGGCCAGTTTCTCCAAATCGCCGGAAATCTTGGCGTCCAGGTTATCCACAGCTTCTTTTTTCTGCAGTTTCTCCAGGCGTTTGCGCGTCACGGCCCATTCTTTCTCTATTAATTGCTGTCCCAAAGCTTTTGCTTCGGAAGTCAAGAGCAACTCACGGGCAGGAGTCAGTGTAATGCTTTCTATTTCTGCAATTGAACGCTGGCTTTCCAGGTCAAAATAGCGGATAGAGTCAATTTCATCATCAAAAAACTCTATTCTTACGGGACTCACTTCAGTCAAAAGATAAAGATCAATCAGCCCACCCCTAACTGAAAATTGACCCGGAGCTTCAACCAGATCGACCCGCTCAAAACCAAGCCGGGAAATCTTATCCAGCAGCAATTCCCACTGGACCACATCTCCCTGTTTTAAGCTGAAAAAACTTCCCGCCAGGACCTGTTTAGGAATAAGTTGCTGCAATATAGCCTCACCGGTAGTTACCAGACAGGTAAGGCTCCCGTTTAGAATCTTGGCCATCACATTTAAGCGCCTGGCCTGGATCTCGTTGCTGTGGGCAAAAACCTGATAAGGCAGCATTTCCCGCGGAGGAAAGTAATCCACCCTTTCCGGCAAAAAGATGGCCAGCTCGGCAGCCAGCCCCCTGGCTGTCTCAGCATCCGGTGCTATCACTAAGAGCGGCTCTTTGGCCGCCAGTGCAATAGCCCCAATCCAGAAACTTTTTTGAGAACTGACCAAACCGTATACCACCTGGCTCTTCAGCCCTCGCTCCAGTCCCTCCAACATATTTTTAAACTGTTGGTCCTCGTATAACATTTCTAACAGTCCCCGGTGGTAAACCATAAATACCTCCACTGCATGTCTAATGCATGTTAGCCAAAAGCCTCCGGCCTTCAGCTTTAATTTGTGAAAATTTTCCTGAGAGAAACGGGTCCCTCTCCAGCAGGGAAACGCCAAAAGATGGACGCCCCAAAGGACCCCCACTAGTAGCTTTAAGCTCTCAGCCAACAGCCGTCAGCCATTGGCCCCCTAATAATCATACCTCACAATTAATAAAAGCTTACCATACTCTACGGCCTTTGAACAGTACAATAGGCTGATAGCTAATAGCTGGCAGCTGATAGCTAATGTTGTCGGCGCCGCGCCAGCAATACCACTGCAGCGTTCCACAGCATGTGAACAACCATGGCCGCCGCAACTCCCAGCCAAATATTTCCCGAAGCCAACCAAACGGTTTGGGTCAGCCAGCCATAGATACCATGGCTGATTAGCCCTGAGAGGCCCGCCGGCAAGTCATCCCTGCCGGGACGTAAGACATCAAAAATCCCCTCCGCTAACCCGAAAAGCAAATGGGATATAAATAAAGAAGTACCCAGTAAAAGGGCTAAGCCCGTTTTTAATGACTCCTCAACCAGGGGAGCAGCCAGCCAAATGGCCTCCTTTCCCCACCTGGCAATTAAAAACGAGTTGAAAAGCCATGCAAGTACGGCAGCAAGTGTACCAGATAGCAACTCTATGGTAATACCTCCATTCGCTCGGGTCATCAGTCCCCGGTAGCGACCTGCGGTCGCGTCTTTAGTCCTTAGTCGTTAGTCCTTAGTTGCATGTATGGCTTTTGTGGACTTATAAAACCATTAGCCACTAGTCATTAGCAATTATCAAGCCAGCAGGGAATTGCTGATAGCTGAGAGCTGATGGCTGACAGCTGTAGCTGACGACGTCGCAGCTTTCTGATAACTGAACAAGACCGCAGCCCTGAAGCTTTCTCGAAAATAGCTATAACGTCTATGTCCTGTCGCTCCCGTTGTCCGAATTAAGAGTACCATCTGCTCAGCTTTTGGCTTTCAGCGGCCCGCGGTGACGCGACGTCCTGTCGCTCCACCGCTCTACGGACGTCCTGTCCTCCGGCCACTTTCAGCCATCAGCTTCCCAGGGTACTATAAAATTCGGACAAAGGTCGCTTCCACGGACATAATCGTTGACCTAATTTTCACTGTACTGCTGGTGCTGCGACAGCAGCATTGGTGTCTACCTAGCAGTTGTACTTATTCATCGCAGCCTCCACCCCGTCTGCAAAGACAGCTAATGCTGCCTCTGCTGCTTTAGGCAACAGCTCCCTCAGGACCTCCCATTCCGCCTCGGAGAAAGGGCTAAGCACAAAATCCGCAGCCTGTGAGCCTAGAGGCGGTCGGCCAATGCCCAGCCTTATCCTTTTTAACTGTTCGGTACCGAGCAGTTGAATGATGTTAGCCATACCTTTCTGTCCGCCGGCGCTGCCGCTGGCGCGGATCCGCAGCCTGCCCACCGCAAGGTCCATATCGTCGTAAATTACCAGTATATCTTCAGCGCCTAGCTTGTACCATTGTACCACCGACCGGACAGCCTGGCCGCTCAAATTCATATAGGTTTGCGGTTTACAGAGCAAAATTTTTTCACCGTTTAAGCTGCCTTCGGCTATCAGAGCCTCATGCTTGGAACTTTTAAAATCAATACCCAGTTTATCAGCGATAAGGTCTGCTGCCATAAAGCCCACGTTATGCCTGGTGGTTTCATAACGGGGACCGGGATTGCCCAAACCAACAATCAGTTTCATCGTACCCCCACTTTCTGTACCTGAAAAAGCTAATCTCTCAACTCTCCCTAATATTCTGCCCGAAAAGCTTTTTTACCTGCTGCACTTATCAACCGAGGACAAAAGCATTTTTATGCCTTTCGCCATTTACAGTTAATGCTTCTATCCAATAAAAAATCCAACAACTTTCAGGATTAAAAAAATGCTTATGCCTCCTATAAAATAGAGCAATCCGCCCCATTTAGCCACTTCAGCCTCTCTTTTTAACCCCCGCTCCGCTAAAGCAGGGTTGACCATTAAGAATGACCAGGCACCGCAGATGGTAATCACCACCACAGCCCAAACCGAAAAAATGCTTTGCAACGTTTCAAAAACCTTTCCCAACATCTGTTTTAACTCCTTTTCTATAATCGCCAGACCTTCATGCTGCTCCAGCAGAACCAGCAGCAAAATGTAAACGTTGATATCCATGGTCTCGTCGTTAGTCCTTAGTTGCATGAATGGCTTTTGTGGATTATAAAACCATTAGTCACTGGTCATTAGTGATTATTAAACCAACGGCTAATTGCTGAGGACTGATAGCTGTTGGCTGACAGCTGACCGCTAACAACTGACGGCTGATGGCTTACCTGCTAATTCCCACACGCCGGATATTTACTTGCGCTTTTACTTCAACCTGAGCGGCAGCAAATACTTCACTCCAATTATTTTTCACTTGCTCCCACACCTGGGGATATCTTTCCTCCAAAGCCCGTCCAAAGTTGAAAACATCGGCTTGGAAATCCCGCTGCATTTTTTCAATAGTCAAACGGGCCTGCTTTTCAATGGCCCGGGCAAATTCTTTTTCCATGTCTTTTAAATGCTGTTCATCCAGCGTATCTGCCGGATTTTGGTGTTCCACCAAGCGGCCTTCAGTTTGGATTTGCACGGTAAAGGCTATTTGCCCCCCTTGAACTTGGGGTTTCACAGTGCTTTGTAGTTCCATAAATTCATATACGTCTAAACTCTTTTTTCCCGGCACGGAACGGGTAGAGACAGCTTCCACGGAGCCTCCCTTAACCTGGCCCGTGACCAAACGCACTCCTTGAGACTCAAAACCGCCCAGCCAGCCAATTAACTTGTCCTCTTTAAAAACGCCGGCCCCAATGAGCTTTACTTCCTCCTTAGCAGGTATAATCCGGGGCAGGAGATAAGAACCTCCTTCGTGGATATTTCTGGAGAGCTTTCCTAAATCCACCCGCGGAGGAAAATGGGACGTTTTTTTGGAGTTTTCCTGTAAACTGGCCAGGTAAACCGCATTAACTCCTTCCTGCCGCGGCTTGACCGCCAATACTTCTTGAGCAGTAGCCGGGGTAACGTAGACCAGGACCCGTTTCCTGATCTCGTTCTCCCGAAAAAGTGCGTCCAACACCTTATTCAGGCCCTGCCGAGCCAGGTCTTCTCCAATGACCAAAACCTGAACATGTTCCAGATAGGGCGACCGGTTGGCGCGGGTGGACGCTTCTCTGATGGCCTCAAAAACGCTGCCCGCGCTCTCTACGGTAAGATTCCAATAGGGAGAACCCTTTTCCCCACCGCCTTTTTTTTCACCTGCTACCTGGCCGGGATCTACCATTTGGAAGGTTACATTCAAAACTGGCTCTCCCCTGGCGTCTAACTCTCCTTCCACGCCCGGAATGGGAGGCGCCTTCTCGGCTTCATCCAGGCCAATACCCAGCACCATTCCCCGTTCCTCTAATTCCCACCGGTCCCAGCACCCTGTAGTCATAAGGAGAGCCAAAGCTGTCATGCAGATCATAAGCAACCAACGGGCAGTAACCTTAGCGGGCCTACTCATTTTTGTCTTTCCCCTTTTCTTTAAGCAGTGCAACGATTAACAGCAAAGGCACCGTCAAAGACAGGCCCATGCTGACCATACCGGCAACTCGCCCAAATGCATCGAGGGCGGTAATATCCTGCGGACGCATCGCAACCACGTAAATAACCGGCAACACAAGATAAACCAGAGGGCGAGGCTCACCTAACCCTGTTATTTGGCTCAAGCTGAGAGTCGTCAAAAAGTATGCGGCAGTAACTGTAGTATATGCAGCCAAAATCCAAATGCTTAAAAGGAAAACATCAAACCTTTCGATAAATGTGCCGGGAACTTCTATTGTCCTTACCAGGTCATTAACAGGAAAAAGGAGGTGAGTCATATCCACAGGCCCAAAAACACCCAACGACATAATGAACATCGCCAGGTAAACCGCCATTATCAAACCCTGGGCAAGCAGGCAGACTTTAATGGCTTTCCGTGGTTCCTCCATAAATGGTATTAGAAATCCAATCACCGAAAAGCCACTGTAAATGGTAAACCCGGCAGTGACTCCTTTTAACACGGGCAGCACCCCTTTTTGCAACGGCGGAAGCAACTGTTTAAAATCAGCCATGGGCGTTACCATTACAAATAATAACAGCAACGGCAGCACCAGGAGAGGGAAAAATACCTGCATTACCCTGACCAGCGAATTAACACCGTGGTTTACCAGATAGGCACTGACAAAAAGCATGCTTAAAATTATTACCTCCACCGGTGTCTTATCCAACAAATAAAGCTTTAAAATATCAGCAAACTCCCGCACTACAAAAGCAGCCACCAAAGCATAAAAAGCAAATACAATTAGACTGTAAAGAATACCCAAAATCCTGCCCAGTATCTCCTGGCTGTACTCTACAATGCTCTTTCCGGGAAACATCGCGCCCAAAACTGTAAGAAAATAAATAATAACCCCGACTATTAATCCACCTAAAATAACCGATATCCAACCGTCACGCCCGGCGGCTTCCGCCAAATCCCTAGGCATAGCCAAAATTTGTACCCCTATGACCGTGGAAATTAGACCGATGGCTACTTGATTGGGAGTTACTTTATCCTGTCCGCGCGGCATTTTACCACCCCTTTTCTTTCCTGTTGGCTTGGCGTGTACTATCCTGGGGCCCGGTAATTACAGGGCGGGTGAGCAAAGCTCTGAGAGGCCCTCTTAAGATCAAATCTTTCCAGTCCCTGGTTTGGTAAGGAACTATCGGAGACAAATAGCTGACTCCAAAAGTCTTCATGGTGACCATGTGAATGTTGATAATAATAAATCCCAGCATTACCCCGTATAATCCCAGGACAGCGGCAGCCACCATCAGCGGAAAACGGATAAGCCTAAAGCCAATAGCCAGGTTGTAGGCAGGAATTGTAAAAGACGCTATGGCGGTGACAGACACTACAATAATCATGATGGGGCTGGCCAGATTGGCAGACACGGCGGCATCGCCGATAATAATACCGCCTACTATCCCGATGGTTTGCCCGATAGGTTTAGGCAAGCGGGCGCCCGCTTCCCGGAAAAGTTCAAAGGACAGTTCCATCATTACAGCTTCCACGATGGGGGGGAAAGGCACTCCTTCCCTGGAAGCCGCTATAGCTAAAAGCAACTTGGTGGGTATCAGTCCGGGATGGTAGGATACTGCAGCAATGTAAATAGCTGGCATAAAAGTGGCAATATAAGAGGCCACAATCCGCAGCGCTCTGGTAAAAGAGCCTATGATCCAACGTTCATAATAATCCTCCGGACTTTGAAAAAACTGGGGGAAAGTTGCCGGCACAATCAACACAAAAGGAGTGCCGTCCAAGATTATGGCTATCCTCCCTTCCAACAATGCCGCTATCACTTTATCGGGCCGCTCTGTATACTGCATCTGCGGAAAAGGAGAAAGGAAGCTGTCTTCAATCAACTGTTCAATATAACCGCTTTCCAGCACACCGTCTATCTCAATCGTCTGCAAACGCCTTTTAGTCTCTTGCAGCACCTCCTGATTGACTAACCCATCAACATAAGCCAGCACTACATCGTTTTTTGTCCTGGTGCCTATTTGCAAAGCTTCCATCTTTAGATCAGGACTCTTCATTCTCCGGCGCAAGAGGGCAGTATTAATGCGCAGGGTTTCGGTAAAACCCTCCCTGGGACCTCTGACCAGTGATTCCGTCTCAGGTTCCCCCACATTCCGGCTGGCCCAGCCCCGGGCGCCGATAATCAACGCCAGGGCAATGCCATCAACAAAGAAAGCCACATCGCCAGAAAGAATAGCATTAGCTAATTCTTGCAGTTCCTCGCTTTCTTTGACTTCACCTGCAGTTAGCCCCCGTTCTTTGATGCGGGAAAGGAGACAAGCGCCCACAACATGCTCCTCCCCCCCATTGAGGTCAAATACGGGAGCCTGCAACATCAGCGATTTTAAAATTTGATTATCTAATATTAGTCTGTTGACCAGTCCGTCAACGTAAATAACAGCAGCAGGGATCCTGCCCAGGCCAATCTCAAATTCCCGGAAAATAACGTCATTGCAGTTTTTAAAGCTTGCTTTGAGTATGCGCAAATTCTCTTCTAAACTGCTTGAAACTTTAAGCTGCTTTAAAGGCCTTTCCTCTTGTTTTATGTCCTCAAAACGTGCAGGTTTTCTGCTGATTTTTTTTGGATAACGCAACAGGGCATCACCGTTTCCATATAATTTGGCATGGATTTATTTTATCCCTATTATTTCCAACATACAGGTATATTACTCCGGATAGCTGCATATTGTCTACCAGGACAAATTCTCGGGTATTCCTTTCCGGAAGTTGTTAGTTGTTGGTTTTTAGTTGTTAGTTAGTGCAATGCATTTTGCATGTCTTTTACAATACCCGACAGTCTAACAACTTCCCGTAACCCTGTCAGTATTAATCTTTCTTACATTCATAACTTCATCCATCTTTAACTAACAACCAGCAACTAACAACTAACAACTACTTAAAAGAAAGGGTGATTGCTGTGCGGCCTAGCAAAAAGCTGTTGGGCATGCCTATAGTAAGCCTGGAAAACGGGGAACAAATCGGCAAGGTAAAAGGGTTGATCTTGGATCCGCAAGGCTTAAACATTGCCGCGCTGGTTCTGGAACAAAAGGGGGTATGGTTTAAAGAGGCAAGAGTTATTTCCTTTGAACATATTAAAAGCGCCGGTGAGCACGCTGTTACTGTGGGGCATACGAAGTATGCGGAAAGAGCCAGCGCTTTACCGCAAATCATGCAGCTGATGAAAAGCGGAGTGGGAGTTATCGGGGCCAAGGTGTTAACCCAGGACGGAAGTCTTTTGGGTACAGTTGAAGAGTTCATGTTTGATCCCGTTACCGGACGGATTACTTCGTTGGAAATCAGCGGAAGGCTCCTGGACTCGCTTTTTAAGGGAAAAGCCTACCTTCCTACGGAAGCAATTGTTACACTCGGCAAACATGCCATAATTGTCCAGGAAGGAGCTGAGCAAAAATTAGAACGTTCGGACTCAGGGCTCCAGGAAACTATGAAAACGGTAAAAGAAGCTGGAACAAAAATGTGGGCATCCACAGTCGAAACCACAAAACGATTAGGAGAGCAGCTCACTAAATCGGTTGAAAAGTTCACCTCCGACGAAGAAGAGGAAACAAAACCTCCCCAGGACAAAGCAGAACTGCCCGGGGAGGCCAGTGTTCAGAATGCGCAAAATACTGAGGATGGGACAAACCACCCAAAAACCAATGCATAAAATGATCAACTTTTTGTATTAGCTAGTCAAACAGTTTGCTTACTGACAGATCCTCGTGAATGCGGATAATTGCTTCACCTAAAAGGGGCGCTACCGACAGGACTTTCATTTTCGGTATCATTTTTTCCTGGGGAACGGGTATAGTATTGCAGACCACAACCTCTTTGATGATGGAATCTGCCAAACGGCTGACTGCCGGTCCGGAAAGCACCGGGTGGGTACAGCATACCAGCACTTCCTTGGCGCCCCGCTCCAGCAAAGCCTGAGCCCCCTGAGTAATGGTTCCCGCCGTGTCAATGATATCATCGATCATGATCACAGTCTTATCCTGTACATTACCGATAATATGCATAATTTCGGAGACATTGGGCTGGGGCCTTCTCTTGTCAATAATTGCAAGTTCCGCGCCGATGCGGCCGGCCAAATTCCTGGCCCGCGTAACACCTCCGATATCGGGGGAAACTACTACCACGTCCTGCAAGTTTTTACTTTTGTAATATTCGGCCAGAATAGGTACACCGGGCAGGTGGTCCACAGGAATATCGAAAAAACCCTGTATGGCGCTGGCATGCAAGTCCATGGCCACTACTCTGCGCGCCCCGGCGGCAGTCAGGAGGTTGGCCACCAACTTGGCCGAGATGGGGTCTCTGGCCCGCGCTTTTCTTTCCTGCCGCGCATACCCGTAATAAGGCATGACAGCAGTAATTCTACGGGCCGACGCCCGGCGCATGGCATCAATCATGATTAAAAGTTCCATCAGATTATCGTTAACCGGGTTGCAGGTAGGTTGGATAATAAAAACATCAGCGCCCCGCACGCTTTCATCGATGGCGATGCTGATTTCACCGTCACTGAACCTTTTAACTTTACAGGCACCCAGACTGACCCCCAGATAATCTGCAATTTCTTCTGCCAAGCCAGGGTTGGCATTAGCTGTAAATATTTTTAACCTCTGTCTAGATGTAGACATAATATACCTCCATCCTATTTTTCCTCCAGCTGTTTTTTCTTTTCTTTCACCCAGCCGGGGATATTGGCCTGCCTCCCTCTGGCTACTCCCAACGCTCCTGCAGGCACATTTTCCGTAATCGTAGAGCCGGCAGCCACATACGCATTGCGCTCAACCTTTACAGGGGCAACCAGGTTGCTGTTGCTGCCGATAAATGCCCCATCCTCGATCTCTGTTAACCATTTGTTTTTCCCGTCATAATTGCACGTAATAGTTCCTGCGCCAATGTTGACCTTTTGTCCGACAACTGCGTCACCAATGTAACTTAAATGGGGAATTTTGCTGCCTTCACCGACCACCGTCTTTTTGAGTTCCACAAAGTCTCCTACCTTAACACCTCGACCTAACCGGGTACCTGGTCGTAAATAACTGTAAGGACCTATTTGGCAGTTCTCGCCTATTTCGCTCTCCACTATAACGGAATGAGTAACAGTAACACCCGCTGCTATAGTACTGTCCTTGATTGTACAGTTGGGGCCAATTTCACATTCCCTGCCAATAACAGTCCGCCCTTGCAAAAAAGTATATGGATAAATAACTGTATCAGGGGCAATTTGCACATCGCCTTCGATGTAGGTATTCCCGGGATCAAGTATCGTTACTCCTTGCCCCATTAATTTCTCATTGATCCTGCGCCTGAAAACAGCCTCAGCTTGAGCCAACTGTATTCTGCTGTTAATACCAGCGATTTCTTCAGGATCTTCCGTCTCATAAGCCAGTACTTTCAGTCCCTGCTGCTTAAAGACAGCAATCACATCCGTTAAATAATATTCCCCTTGGGCGTTATCCGGTCGGATTTGTAGCAGCGCCTCTTTCAAATGGCGGGCATTAAAGCAATAGGAGCCCGAATTGATTTCTTGAATTGCCAGTTCTTCCGGGGTAGCATCTTTTTGTTCCACAATCCGTACTACTTCATTACGGTCATCCCTGACAATCCGTCCGTAGCCCGTTGGATCGGGCATGCAGGTTGTCAGCACCGTTGCTGCTGCCCCTTGACCCTGGTGCATTTCCAGCAGGTTTTGCAGAGTGTCCGCAGTTAACAAAGGAGTGTCACCACAAACCAAAAGCACAGTCTCTACATCTTCGGTAATAAAATCCCCGGCTTGAAGGACAGCATGCCCGGTACCAAGCTGTTCCCTCTGCCAGGCATAGATGGGACCCTGACCAATTTTCTCCTGCACCAGTTCTCCCTGGTGCCCAACAATGATGATGATTTTATCAACTAACAGCTTTTTACACGTATCCAAAACGTGCTGAATCAGGTATTTGCCGGCCACTTTATGTAAAACTTTAGGCAATTGGGAACGCATCCGCGTGCCCTTGCCTGCAGCCAAAATAACCGCAGCTACTCTGCCCATAAACAACCTCCACCATCTGTTTTTCCAAAAAATATTTTACCACATTTTAATCTTTGGGAAACAGTTAAATGCAGTTAAAGGAACAAAAGCATTTTATACCTATCCACAGATTTCATGCAAGCATAATTTCCTATGCAACAAAAAAAGGCTACAACTAGCCTTTGTTGTTAATAGAGTTGTCCTTATGCGCCGTGAAATTTATACTTTCTGAATAGCCGAGACAAAAAGAGGAGCCAAAGCTCCTATTTTTTGTTCCAAGGGCTGACCCACTGGTAGGATTATGATTTAAATGGCTTCTTCGTAAGCTTTTAAAACAGCCGACTGGATAATACCCCTGGCATCAGACGAGATGGGATGGGCAATGTCCCTATACTCTCCCTCGGGTGTCTTCCTGCTCGGCATAGCCACAAAAAGTCCATTTTGTCCCTCAACAACTTTTACGTCATGTACTACAAACGCATCATCAAAAGTTACCGATACCACTGCTTTCATTTTGCCTTCCTGGCTGATTTTTCTAATGCGCACATCTGTAATGTTCAAACTGCTCACCACCCTTCCATATAGCCCCATGAACATGCTTGTCTTGTACTAATCCCTATTCGGCATTTGGCATAAAATTCCTTCTTTTTTAAATCATAATTTACACATGTTTCTTAATTTTTATACCTCGTTTTTTCGTATTTTTATGACAAATTCATGATTTGTGATAAAAATTTTATTTGATGCACCGGGACCGTCATTTTTGTTAAAGGAGCTCCCTGGGGCATTAAAATCACAGCAGGAATGCGACTCCAGGCGGTTTGTATTCATGTAAACACCCCTAGCCAGTAAAGTTATACAGCCATTTGCCGGGTTTGATTGAAATCCTCTTTTCTTTTTCATCCAACGCTTCCAGCTCTAAAAGAGCCAGGTAGTTATCCACAAGCTTTTCCTTTGGTTCGGTAGTGCTAACCAGTACTCCCATCCCAAGCACTTCCGCCTTAAATTCAGCCATCAATTCCAGCATTCCCCGGGCAGTGCCTCCTGCCTTCATAAAATCATCAATTAAAAGCACTTTGGAGCCGGTTGCCATGGATCGGCGGGCCAGGGCCATGGTACGGATGCGCCTGGTTGAGCCCGAGACATAGTTGATGCTGACTGCAGAGCCTTCTGTAACTTTGCTGTCATCCCGGATGATTACCAGGGGCACGTTGAAAGCCCGGGCCGTTGACATAGCCAGGGGAATTCCCTTTGTTTCTATTGTGACCACATAATCAGGTTCTATTTCCTTAAAAACGGTAGCGAAAATTTCACCAATTTCGCCGGCATGCTTAGGGTTAAAAATAAGGTCGGTCATGTACAAGTAACCACCGGGGATTATCCTTTCCTGTTCTGCCAGTCGTTCAGACATCTCTTCCAGGAGGGAAGCAATCTTAGACAGGCTAAGGAGCGGCAGAAATTTTACGCCACCTGCAGCCCCCGGAATTGTAACTACTTGTCCCAAACCGTATTCCTGAAAAGTATCCCTGACTAAGGTCAAATCTTCACTTATAGTTGATTTTGCTGCATCCAGGAGCCCGGCAAAATAATTCAGAGAAAAATGAGTGCGAGGGTTAGTGCTTAAGATTTTCGTAATAATGGCAATTCGCTCACTCCTGCGCATAGATTCATCCCCCCCACTTAGTTGATAGTTGTTGGTTACTAGTTGGTCGCCAGCCTAGTACTGCTGTCGAGTCCCAGGGGGGCGACCTACGGTCGAGTCATTGACCTTAGTCGTTAGTCGTTACTTGTATTTATTCTACTATGGACATATGGAACCTTTAGCCACCAATCATATGCAGCCGAAGGGTTAAAGCTGATAGCTTTTGGCTGACAGCTGAAAGCTGCTATGCCAATACCTTTCTTGCCAGTTCCAAATCGCTGGGCTTATCTACATCAATACCCACTTCCGGGTATTCTAAAATAACTGCTTTGCCTTTTAGGCCAAGCAACTGAGAAAACCGCATTTCCGTTTCTTTAAGGGTAAGTAATTTGCATAAAAATTTAACTATAAATAAGAAGCCAATTTGTTTGCTTAAGGCCAGCGGACTTTTGCGCAGCTTGACCAATTCTTCACCTTTAGCCGCACATCGGGGGAGCACTTCCAGGTTAAACAGAAAAAGGTTTCCTCCGGTAAAAGTTCCTTCTTTAAAAGTAACATATGTACGTTTAACCCCGGGGTAGTATTTTTCATTAATTTCCTTGGACACTATAGGGTAATACAGGTCCGCCTCCAAATCGCCGCACTTGTCTAAGAAAGCGTCTACCGCCTCCGCTTTCAATAAGGGGATATCGCAAGTTGCAATCAAAACATGTCCCGGGGTCTGTAGCTTAGCCACTCCGTTTTGCAAGCTTTCCAGCACCGTTTTTCCTGCTTCAGTCAAAATAACCCGGGGCTGTCCGCAATATATTGGCAATAGTTCGTCTACCGGTCCCACGATGACAATTTGCTCAATACTTTGTGAGTTAAGCAAAGCTGTAACAACATATTCTACCATAAAGCGATTGCCAATTGGGATAAGAGCTTCATTGGCCACCGGACTGCATTCCCGCAAACGGCCTTGATTTGGACTTCCGGCTAACACTATGGCATCGGTCTTCATACAACCACTTCCCCCCTTGGCTATTTCAAAGTGCAAAAATTAATTTGACTTTTATCCGCTCTATTTGCCTTATACCATTAACTTTCGGTGATTTTACGGATAGCTTCCAGCATGCTGTTTTCCGCATTTTCAATATGCTCTTGCGCTAATTGTGCCGCCAAAGCAACGTTGCGCTCCGATATTGCATCAACTATCTTTTTATGTTCTTCCAGAGCATCCTTCATTCTACCCGGTGCAGCTAATGTGGTGGAACGAAATCTTTGAATCTGTTCCCGTAAATTGGAAATAATTTGTACCAGCCTTTCATTCCTGCTTGCCTTGTACAGCACGTCATGAAATTCCGTATCTACCTGAATCAAGTTCTCTAAGTCATGGCTTTCCGCGCTTTTACTCACTTTGACCAGAATGCGCTGCAGTTCTTCCAACTCTTCATCGGTGATTCGCTCGGCAGCGAGCCCCGCGGCAAGAGCTTCCAAGGCTGCCCTGATTTCAAAAACATCGGCAATGTCTTTAGTGGAAATATCTGCCACATAAGCACCCTTGCGGGGCACCATCACCACAAAGCCTTCCAATTCAAGTTTGCGAATAGCTTCCCGGACTGGCGTACGGCTTACACCCATTTCTTCCGCCAGCTGCACTTCCATCAGTCGTTCACCCGGTTTCAGCTGGCCGGAAATTATGGCCTCCCGCATGGTTTCAAAAACAATTTCACGTAAAGGCTTGTAATTCTCCAGTTTCACAGGCGATAAACGTTGGTTCATAAACCGGCCCCCCCATATTTAGTCGTTAGTCGTTAGCTTTCAGCCGTAAGCTTTTAGCAATTAGCTGCTGGCTTTTTCCGCAAAAGCCATACATGCAGCTAAGGACTAACGACTATAACCCAATGTTACAAAGTGTGAGTAACGAATACTTGAGAATATTGTTTTCTAAGTAAACGTGCAGCCTGCTCCGCTGCCTCCTGTCCCTCCATTATGCCATAAACAGTAGGGCCACTGCCACTCATGACTGCCTTTTTCGCCCCGGTTTGCAGCAATTTCTCCTTAATTACACTCACTTCGGGATATAACTGGCAGGTAACATCCTCTAAATGATTATCCAACGAGTCCCATAATTTGTCCTGTGCCCCCTGCTCCAAAGCTGCAATAAATTGGGGGCTCGTGGGCTGCGCCAACCTTTTGGCTTCATCCCACTTCTGATATATTTCGCCGGTGGCAACTCCAAAGTCAGGCTTGACCAAAACCAGCCATTGTTTAGGCAGTTGCGGGAGCAGTGTCAGCCTTTCACCCCTCCCTTGGGCCAAAGCAGTTCCCCCGATTAGGCAAAAAGGGATGTCGGAGCCTAACTGGGCCCCAATCCTAAGCAGTTCCCCGGGAGCAAGTCTTAAATCCCACAAGATATTCAGACCCCAAAGGGTCGCTGCAGCATTGCTGCTGCCTCCGGCCAGTCCCGCAGCCATGGGAATATGTTTTTCTAAATGGATAGTTGCCCCTCGTTTAACCTGGTAGAGCTCTTGTAAAACCCTGGCGCTTTTTAGCACCAAATTGGTTGCATCGACCGGCAGTTCCGGATCAGTACAAGTTAAGCTCAATTCCGGAGCTAGCTGAAAATAAAGTTTATCGGCCAAAGCAACCGACTGCATTACCATCTGCACTTCGTGAAAACCATCGGGCCTTGTCCCTAAAACATCTAAGGTCAGGTTGATTTTGGCGTATGCGTTTAGAGCTAATTCCTCCAACTGTCTGAACTCCTCCGGAATGAAATCTTTAAAATGGATTGGTTAATCAGTTAGGTATTATACAAATTTGTAAAAAATCCTTTTTCTGCTGAAAAAAAAGGACTATTCAGCGACTGCCGCCAAACAGGGCAATTGTTCAACTTTTTCCCCGGCCCAGGCTCTTAGGCACTCCAAAACCGGTTCCAGGTGTTCATAGAAGATCAGCACAACTTCTCCCGGCTGTGCATCATCCAGGGCCCTTTTAAATGCTGTTACTTCGTCACATTCCACCACCACGTTTTTCAATTTGCCGCCGCTTCCTGCCAAAACTCCCTGACGCAAGAGTTCAGCCACCTCCCCCGGCTGCCTGCCCCGCAGGTCTTTGTCTTCTTTAAGATAAGCCCAGTGACAAAAGCTTCCGGCCACAGCTCCTGCTTTGAGAATAATATCATCGGAGCGGTCGCCGGGGACCCCAAGTACGGCCCGAATAGCCTTTTTATTTAGGCGTTTTACCCAACGGAAAACTTGTTCAAATCCCGCCGGGTTATGCCCGTAATCGACAACCACTGTAATTCCCTTGGTTTCGTATACTTCTAAGCGGCCAGGGTTGTGCCTGCGATCCATGCCAAAAAATCTTAAAGTGTTTATTATCTCCCCTAAACCAATGCCCAAAGCAATGGCCGCCCCTACAGCAGCCAAGACATTCTCCAAATTATGCGCAACCTGTCCTCCCCTGGTTAAGGCAATTTCTTTGACAGCCAGCAGTTTTTTGACCTCATTACCTTTAGCAACCACCACCTGGCCGCCGACTACAAAAGCAGCAGTCCCGCCTACGCCCAAGTGCCTTCTCACAATCACATTTTCCGCTTTTTGGCTAAAATAGATGACTTGACTGCGTACCCTACCCACCAGGTCCACCACGTGAGGATCATCCGCATTCAAAACGGCATGACCTTCCTTGGGCAAAGCCTCCAGCACCAAGGACTTAACGTGGGCCAAGTCCTTCAGAGTGTCTATTCCGTCTTGCCCCAAATGGTCTTCTGAGATGTTGGTAATGACCGCCACATCGGCCCAGTCGTAACCAAGGCCGCCCCGCACAATGCCTCCTCTGGCTGTTTCCAAAACGGCAGCCGTCACCCTATTATCACGCAGCACCGCCTGAGCGCTTTTAGGGCCCGTGGTATCCCCTTTGATAATGCATTCATCATTGATGTAAACGCCGGAAGTCGTGGCCAACCCCACTGTGTGACCGCTGTTTCTAAGCATCCAACCTAATAACCTGGTTGTTGTGGTCTTGCCATTGGTCCCGGTAACAACAGCCAGCGGTATTCTGCCGTTTTCACCTTGGGGAAAAAGGGAGTTTACTATAGCTCCTCCAGCATCCCTTGACTCCCCGCGGAACGGGTAGTGGTGCATCCTGATCCCGGGCGCAGCGTTAACTTCAATAATTGCTCCACCCTCCTCTTCTATTGGTTTGGAGATATCGGGTGTTACCAAATCAACCCCTGCCACATCCAAACCTATGGTTTGCACAGCCCTGAGCACCAGGCTGACATTTTTGTAGTGGATTTGATCGGTGACATCTACAGCTACCCCACCGGTGGAGAGATTAGCATTTTCCCGCAGGGTTACTTTTTCCCCTTGTTTAGGAACATAATCGAGACTCAACCCGTTTTTAGTTAATACAAGAATCAACTGCGGATCGATAGTAATTCTGGTCAAGGGTTTTTCATGACCATATCCCCGCATAGGATCCTGATTGATGAGATAAATCAGCTCCCGAATGTTATGCTTACCATCACCAACTACAATGGCCGGGATCCGCTCCGCTACGGCCACTACTTCCTTCCCTACCACCAACACCCGGTAATGTTTGCCTTCCACATACTCCTCTACCAGCATTTTTTCGCTGTAGTTTTTGGCTAATTGGAAAGCCGTGGTTATTTCCTGAGGGGTCCGCAGGTTTAAAGAAACGCCTTTCCCCTGATTGCCGTTGTAGGGCTTAATTACTACCGGCCCATTGATTTTTTTTGCTTCCCCCAGGGCATCTTCCAATGTTTCGGCTATATTTCCCAGGGGAACAGGAATACCTGCCTCCGCCAACAGCTCTTTAGTCAGCGTTTTATCGCCGGCAATATCTACGGCAATACAGGAGGTATTTACGGTGAGCGTAGCTTGTACTCTTTTTTGTTTAGCTCCATACCCCAGCTGTAAGAGGCTCCCGGAACCAAGGCGCATAACCGGAATATTTCTTTTTTTGCACGCCGCAAGGATAGCCTTTGTACTGGGGCCCAAAGCATGCCGGGCTATAACGCGGCGCAGTTCTTCCAGCTCATCCTCCAACCCCCAGGGCTGTTCATTTAAGATGGCTTTGACCAAGCTTACCGCTTGGGTGGCAGCTAGGAGTCCGCCCTCTTTTACCTCAAACTCGTAGACCACTTCATAAAGGCCCGGGTCAGCCAGCCACCTGGTTCTGCCGTAAACCACATTGGAACCCGCCAGGTGCTGCAGCTCTAAGGCCACGTGTTCAACCACATGCCCCAGCAATGTGCCTTCGGTGAGTCTCTCCACAAATCCCCCCGGTTTTCCCCTGGAGCAATGATGCTCTGCCAAGCCGGGTAAAATTTTAAGTAAGCGCCTGCTAAAATCTTTTAAGTCACTGGTGTAACATTGGCTGAATTCCGCTAAATCCAACAATAGTACGATTACGGGGCGATAGCAATAGATGTTCATTGACTCAATAGCCCGTAGGGATTTAATTTCCATTACTCTGTAAAGTCCTCCCTTTTTGTTAGTCAGCCGACGGCTCCAGCGGGATGCGTCTGTTTAAATCAAAACGATAGCCCGCAGGCAAAACATGCAGCGTAATGTTGGTTAATGCCAGCGCCTCACTGGGACTGGATTCGGAAGCATTGGTATGAGTAATCTGCCGCCCATCCACTACTGTCACCGTTTGTGAGCCGTAGACCTCGAACAGCCCATTGGCCGCAACTGCGATAGCCGTGTCTTCATCTATGCCTATCCCTAAGGTATGCGGGTTTTGGGCTACAGCTGAAAGCAACCTTCCTATCCGTCCCCGTTGGGCAAAATGCTGGTCTACTACCACTTCGGCTATAAGACCCATTCCAGGTGCCATTTTTAAAGTATTTTTTTTAGGAGCTTCATCACTGTCGCCTTCTACTATCATGGTTTCACTCATTGCCGAAGCGCCGGCACTTGTACCGGCAATCACTATCCCCCGCAAATAGGCCTCCTGCAGCGCCTGATAAACTGCAGTCCCACCCAAAAGACTGGTGATCCTCAATTGGTCTCCACCGGTGAAAAAAATGCCCGTAGAATTTTGAATAATTTGTACGTAGCGGTTTTGGTTAGCCTCAGTCCGACTGCTGATGTTTAGAATTTCAATTTCCTTAACTCTTAATTTTTTAAATATCCTGCGGTAATCTTCTCCTACCGCTTCCGGCTTCTCGGTAGCCGCTGTCATAATGACCAAACGGGCTTCTTCCCCACCTGCCAGCTCTACCACTTTTCTCAGGATCTCACATCTGCCTGTCTTGTCTTCCGCTCCTCCGATAATAACCAGCGTCCCCTGCACTTTGTCGCCCATAATGCCTCCTCTTGCTTTAAGAAGGTGTCGAAATTGCACATTTCATATTTTTACCAGTCCCTGTTGCAAATATACGAAAATGAAAGGCGTATTTCCGGCCAAGTCAAGGTATGGTATTTAAAGAGGAGACTACGTCACGGTATTGTTTGTTAATGTCAAAAGAAAGATAAAGCCCGCATGTATTATTTCGTTCTGGACAAGCTCCCACGCCGTTAACGGCAGCAAAGCTGCCAGCCTAGAGGGAAACCAGTCCAGCTCCATAATACATGCGGGCTGATAATATTTTGTGAACGTTCTGAAAGAGCCTGCAGTCAGTCTCTTTTTTAACATTCAGATGAACACAAGCAGGAATTAATTTACTTGCTGCCGAAATGTCTGGCAAATGAATAAAGGAGGGGGTCCTTTGGCTCAAGCTAAGGTTTTCTTAAAGAACTATATGGAAGACGTGGTCTGGAACTTTTTAGACGATCTTTTGAGCAAGTACCCGGAAGTATGCCGCTGTGAAACGTGCCGCTATGACATCGTTGCACTGGCCTTAAATGAGTTGCCACCCAAATATGTGGTCCGGGAGCAAGGCGAGCTTTACTCCCGGATCAAAACTCTGGAAGCACAGTACCGGATTGATGTCTACACAGCTTTAGCTAGGGCAATAATGCTTGTGAAAGACAACCCGCGCCATGCTAACGAAAATTAACTATTTAAATCCACCCTTTCCCCGGTAACCAGGTAGATAACCCGCTCACCGATATTGGTGGCATGATCGGCTATTCTCTCCAGATAGCGGCTGACAAAGAGCAGGTATGTGGCCTGGAAGATGGTGTTGGGATCTCTGGACATGTATACTTGCAGTTCCTCAAAGACCTGGCGATGCAACGAGTCGACCAGGTCATCTCTTTTTGCCATTTCGTAGACCAGGCTGACATCCTCCCTGACGAAAGCATCCAAACTGTCCCGAACCATACCCTGGGTAATCTCAGCCATTTTGGGAATATCAATTAAAGGCTTAATTAACGGTTCATGAGCAATCCTGGTCGTTATTTCCGCTATATCTTCCGCATAATCAGCCATCCGTTCCAAGTCGGTAATGATTTTAAAGCCGGCACCTATTCTGCGCAGATCAGTAGCAAGGGGCTGTTGAGTTGCGATCAACATCATGCATTTGCTTTCAATTTCCAACTCCAAGCGGTCAATCAAAGCGTCACCCTCGATCACTCGGTTTGCCAGGGTAACATCTCTTTTAGCCAGGGACCGGACTGCGTTGGCGATGGCCTCCTCCACTAAACCACCCATGCGTAAAATATCGTTTTGCAGCGTTTTCAATGCATTGGTGAAATTTTGCCTAATTGTGCCCATCATCGCTCCCCCTTTTCTTGTGGTTTAAGTATCATTATATTCCCCTTTGCCATTTTACGAAACTAGTATTTAGCAGTTTGAACACTTCCTAAACACAATTTTAATGATTATTTAAAAAATTCCTAACTTCTCCTTAAAATTCCTTGAGTATCATGTCAACACCCTGTCGGCGCAGGCCATGTAAAAATTCTTCATCTATTTTGGGCAGGGAAGACTGGAGTGAAAAAGGGAGACGTAAACAGGTTTTAACCCCCAGCTGCCCCTTCAAGAAAGCATTTACCTCGGTCAGCTCCTTTTCCGGCAGTTCACGGGTAAACCAGCCGGCCAGGCAGTCGATAATTAACTCACTCCGGTTTATGCCCCATCCTTTAGCTCTCTGCACGATTTTTTCAGCTATTTTTGTCCTGTCTGCCGCAGCATTTTGAGCCCGCACACCGGAGTCAACGGCGGTAGCCAAAACGGCAGCGCCGTATTTTTTTGCCAAAGGTAAAAGCTGGGATAGGTTGCTCTCTTCACCCGTGACCGCACTTAAGAGGGCTTTGCCTTTTGCCGTCTTCAACCCTGCCAGGACGACTTCAGGGTTAGCGGAATCAATTGCCACAGGCACATCAAGGGTACTTTGCAGCTGGAGGACCGCCTGCCGCATTGTTTCCGGTTCTTCCTTGCCACCGAAAAGCACATTGATATCTACTATCTGAGCGCCTGCTTCCACCTGCAGTGACGCATCCCGCACAACGGCTTCCACTTGTTCGAGAGTGGAAGCAGCAGTTAAATTCTCCCTAAACGGACTACCGGTTCTGCTGCCGATCACCACCGGCACCGGGGATTCATCTATAATAACCGGCTTCCGCCTTCCCACTAAGACCGTCTTGGCTTTAATCTCCCTGATGCCGGGCGTTAGACCTGAAGCGGCCCGGGCAATAGCCGCAATATGCTCAGGGGTGGTGCCGCAGCAACCGCCTAGAATCTGCACCCCGGCTTCAACAAATTTAGGGGCGAAACCGGCCATGCTTGATGGGGTTTGGTCATAACAGACCCGGCCTTCCCGCATTACAGGCAAACCTGCGTTAGGCTGGACAATCAGTGGCAGGCTGCTGGCTTGGGCCATGCGTTTAATTACCGGCAGCAATTCTTCCGGCCCGGTAGAACAGTTAGCCCCTATAGCATCAGCTCCCAAAGAAGCGAGCACATAAGCGGCCGTTTCCGGGCTTATGCCCATGATGGTGCTGCCGCCCTGCTCGAAAGTCATGGTACAAATTACAGGCAGCTTACAGGCAGCCTTGGCTGCAATTAAAGCGGCCCGCATTTCCCCTAAATCAGACATTGTTTCAATGCAGATCAGGTCAGCCCCGCCTGTGGCCAAGCCGCGGATCTGCTCAAAAAAGGCTGTATACAAATCATCAAAAGTAGCAGTGCCATAGGGTTCCATTAATAAGCCTGTGGGGCCAACGGAGCCTGCAACCAGCGCCTTCCCCCCTACGGCTTCTTTGGCCAGCTCCGCAGCCTTTCTATTAATCATCTGGGTCTTGTCTGCCAAGCCGTATTCCTTGAGTTTAATGGTATTTCCACCGAAGCTGTTTGTTTCTACTACCATAGCCCCTGCCTCCACGTAGGCCCGGTGGATATCCTGAATTATTTCCGGTCTTTCCAGATTCCACAGTTCGGGACATCTACCCAAATCCAGACCCGCGGCCTGCAGCATGGTGCCCATAGCACCGTCAAAAATGATAATTCTTCCTAAGAATTCTTCCCATGTCGGCATAGTGTTCCTCCCCTTGTTATAAGTCCCAAGTCACCAGCAGCGACCTACTGTCGCGTCCTTAGTCGTTAGTCGTTAGTTTTCAGCAGCGGCTAAGCCGAGTCATTGGTCATTAGCATCGGCTGAAACCGCGTCGTTAGTCCCTAGTTGTTAGTCCCTAGTTGTTAGTCCTTAGTTGCATGTATAGCTTTTGTGGACTTGTAAAACCGTTAGTCACTAGTCATTAGCAATTATCAAGCCAGCAGGGAAATGCTGACAGCTGACAGCTGATAGCTGATAGCTGATGGCTGGTAGCCATTGGCTGGCTGATGCTGAGAGCTGATGGCTAACAACTACGTTGCTCGCCTGGATAGAGAATTAGCTGAAGGTAGCCCACGGCTAGTTGCACCCGTCGTGTCACTTGATAGCACAAGGGCCTACACAGCATTTGCCGCAGACGTCACACAGCCCTAAATCGGAAAAATCTTTGGCCACCTCTAAAAGATGGCTGTAGCACTTATGTTTATCTATACCGCTTAACGTTAAAGCACCGGTAGGGCAATTGCTGACACAAAAATTGCATTTTCCTTCTGACTTAAACAAACAAAATTCCTGACTTATACGCCCCGAGGGCTCAATCTCGGCCGAAGTGACCACGCTGCCAAAACGTCCGGCGCAGCCTGCGGGCGTAATCAGCATCCGGTTTAGGCCAAAAGAGCCCAATCCGGCCAAATAGGCTACGCTGCGGTGCGACCATAATGACTCCAAGGTTTCTTCATTGAAATTGTGGGTAGCAGGCTGCCACCCGGTTTTGTACCCCAAAGGGGCCAAAAAATCATGAATTGCCTGGCATAACTCCCCTATCAAAGCATTGGTTTCAACATAGGCAAGAGCCCACTGGCGGGCAACTTCCTTGGAGCGACGGTTGGCCCGAATCGGTTCGATAGCAAAAGGTACAAAAAAAGCCAGCACCGTTTTCGCTTCCGGCAAGATATCCCGCGGCAACAGGTGGTTAGGAGTAACCACTTCCTTTATTTCTCTGAAACCGGGGTCATCTGCTGCAACAAAGCCCAAAAGGGGTGCCCGGTATTTAGTAACTTTTTTGGCGTTTAGGACTTTCTGTCTGAGCAAATCCTTTAGCTCCAAAGACAGATCAGGCATTTGTTTTCTCCTCCCCAAAAGAGGATGTGCTTACCACCCTCTTGGCTAATATGTGTTACTTATTGTTTAAATATTATACTACCTTTTCTTTCGTTAACAAGGGAAAATTGAGATCTTTCTCCTATGAGCGATGTTTAAACCGGTGCAAATTGGCAAAACTTATTATCAGGGAGGGAGATAACATGCCTGATAATTTAGATTTGTATATTAAACAAGGCAAAGCATATCTACAACTGCTGAAAAAAACAAACCCAGAAAGAAACAGCGCTAAAATCAAAGAAGTGCGCCGGAAAATAGACTACGCCAAAAAAGCAAAAAAATTTGCCTAAGTTATGACCCAACAGAACACTGTTGGGTTTTTTTAATTACTGAGTCTGCAAACATTTATTCTGCTCATCCACTTTAATTACAACGGGTTCATGCTGCAAAGCTTCAGCAGGGGTAAGCTGGCAATAAGCAATTATGATAACCAAATCGCCTACTTGGGCAAGTCTTGCCGCCGCCCCGTTCAGGCAAATCACGCCGGTGCCAGGTTCTCCCGGAATGGCATAGGTCTCAAACCGGGCTCCGTTATTAATATTGACCACTTGGACTTTTTCATTAGGTAGAATATTTGCCGCCTGTAAAAGTGTACTGTCAATGGTGATGCTGCCTTCGTAATTTAAATCTGCTCCAGTGACTTTTGCCCGGTGAATTTTGGATTTAAACATGGTTATAAACATCATCATACCTCCACTAAAATGTTGTCAATCAAACGGGCTTTGCCAACCCTGGCTGCCAATGCGATCACTATCCTGCCTTCCAAATACTCTAAAGGTTCCAGGTGCCTGGCTTCCCTGACTTCAATATATTCTGTTCTAATCAGCGGCTCCGACTGTAGGATACGGGCAATTAAATCCCTAATTTTTTCAGGGCTGCGTTCGCCATTTACAATCTCTTCCTTCGCTTTAAGCAGGCTTTGCTGCAAAAGAGGAGCAGCCTTTCTTTCCTCCGGGTTCAAGTAAACATTTCGAGAACTAAGGGCCAAACCATCCGGCTCCCGCACCGTAGGCAGCCCAACAATCTCCACATCCAGGTTAAGGTCCTCCGCCATTTTCCTGACCACTACCAGCTGTTGATAATCTTTTTGCCCGAAATATGCCCTATCAGGTGTAACTATGTTAAACAATTTAAGGACAACGGTAGTAACGCCTTTAAAATGTCCCGGGCGAAATTGGCCGCACAGGCCGCTGGTCAGCTGTTCTACTTCCACATAAGTACTAAACCCGTTAGGATACATTTCAGCATCAGCAGGTATAAAAACAGCATCTACCCCAATCTCCCCGGCAAGCGCCAAGTCCCTTTGCTCATCCCTGGGATAACTGGCCAGGTCTTCCTGCGGCCCAAACTGCAAGGGGTTGACATAAATACTCACTACAACGGTATCCCCGCTATTTTTGGCCTCACGCATCAATGCTAAATGGCCTAGATGAAAATACCCCATTGTCGGTACCAGGCCGATGACTTTCCCTTGGGCTTTTTTTTGACGAACGAACTCCTTAATCTCTGCAACTTTCCGAAAGACCTCCATCAAACTGCCTCCTAGTATAATTTGCATATTTTTTCCTTCTGGCCGGTGTACGAGTGCTCCAGGTCGGGAAATATACCTTCGTTAACCTCAGCAACAAAGGTTTGCAAAGCTTCCTGCACAGCAGCATGCAGATCGGCATATTTTTTGACAAATTTAGGCGTAGGCGTGTCGTTTATGCCCAAAAGATCATAAGTTACCAAGACTTGACCGTCGCAGTACGGGCCCGCTCCAATGCCGATAGTAGGTATGCCTATCCCAGTTGTAATCCTTTCAGCCAGCCGGGCAGGGATGCATTCCAAAACAACAGCAAATGCTCCTGCCGCTTCCAAAGACTTAGCCTCCTGGAATAAAAGCCCAGCTTCCGCTTCTTCCTTGCCCTGCACCTTATATCCTCCAAGCTGCAACACCCTTTGCGGCGTAAGGCCGATATGTCCCATTACCGGGATACCAGCTTCAACTATTGCCTCTACGGTGCCGGTAACCTGGGCACCGCCTCCCTCAATCTTCACCGCGTGGGCCCCCGCTTGGATTAGGCTGCCGGCATTACGGATGCTCTCCGCTGTAGTGAGGTGGCAGGATAAAAATGGCATATCGGCTACGATCATTGCCCTTTTAGCCCCACGGGCAACAGCCTGAACGTGATGCAACATGTCCTCCATTGTCACTTGTAAAGTATGCTCGTAACCCAAAACCACATTTCCCAGGGAATCCCCCACCAGGATGCAGTCTACTCCGCTGAGGTCAACTGCTTTAGCCAAGGAAAAATCATAAGCGGTAAGCATGGTAATAGGCTTTTTTAGCTTCTTTTTTTCCAGAAGAGTGGTAATAGTTACTTTGCCTCCCAAATTGTTTCCTCCTAACCTTCAAAAATAAAAAAGCCATCCAGCAATGTACCGTCGCTTGGATGGCAAAATGAAATCCTAAGAAGCAAATAATAAATGAATACAAGCAATGAATAATAATAGCAAAAAGGCCCACGTTGACCGTGAGACCTTAAAAGGCACAAATAGCCCTTACCTTATTGCCGTCTCGGTCCATAAAGATCCAAGCGATTTTTTCTATAGAATTATAATGGGCATATCTGCAGGTATGGCTCTGTTTCGGATACCACCCTATTGTATTTAAAATAATACATTTGCCTGAAGATTACAAGTATGATATAAAAAGCATTATCCATTTAGCCGTGCGTCAATCTATTTTAATACCACATATTGTCCCTTGAAAACCGCCGCCGTTTTTTCCCCATCAGGTATTACTTTATTGTTGTTTAAAAAGGCTTTGCAGCATTTTGCAAAGCCTTGAATATACCAAGTCGAATACTAAATATTTTTAAACAAATTGGCCATCTCGATGGCAGTAAGGGCTGCGTCCCAACCCTTGTTGCCTGCTTTGGTGCCGGCCCGCTCAATGGCCTGTTCGATGGTGTCGGTAGTCAGGACACCGAAAATAACGGGCTTTCCCGTATCCAGGCCCACATGGGCAATGCCCTTGCTGACCTCGGCGCTTACATAGTCGAAATGAGGGGTGGCGCCTCTGATTACCGCCCCCAGGCAAATTACCGCGTCATAATCGGGGGAACCAGCTGCTTTCTTGGCAGCAATGGGTATTTCAAAAGCCCCGGGTACCCAAACCAGAGTTATGTCTTCTTCCCGCACTCCATGCCTGTGCAGTGAATCAACAGCCCCTTCAATCAACTTATTGGTGATAAATTCATTAAACCTGCTGGCAACTATGCAAAACTTCAGACCTGTACCGATTAAATTCCCTTCAATTTTCTTCATTTTATTCTTCCTCCTAATCTAACATGTGTTGGAGCTTGGTTTTTTTAGTCTTAAGATAACGCAGGTTTTCGCATTTCGGCGGTATTTTCAGCGGTACCCGCTCCACTATGGATAGGCCGTGGCCCTCGAGTCCCTTAATTTTTCGTGGGTTATTAGTCATCAGCTTAATTTTCCTAACACCCAGATCAGCCAGCATTTGGGCCCCGATGCCGTAGTCCCTCAAATCGGCCGGGTAACCTAAAGCCTCGTTGGCTTCCACTGTATCCAATCCTTGGTCCTGCAGTTCATAAGCCTGCATTTTGGCGGCCAGACCAATGCCTCTTCCTTCCTGACGAAGATAAAGAACCACTCCTTTTCCTGCTTCCTCAATAGCCTGCAGGGCCTGTTCCAGTTGTTCCCCGCAATCGCACCTCAAGGAACCCAAAGCATCCCCCGTCAAACATTCGGAATGTACCCTCACTAAAACCGGTTCATCGCCTGCCACCTCTCCCTTCACGATAGCCAGATGGGTGGAATTGTCCAGCAGGTTCTGGTAGGTAACCAGCTGAAAAGTCCCAAACCGGCTGGGCAGTTTGGCTTTGGCAATCCGACGCACCAGCTTCTCGGTTTTTCTCCTGTACTCTATTAAACTGGCAATTGTGCCGATTTTTAAATTATGCTTTTCGGCAAATGCCAGTAAATCAGGCAGCCTGGCCATGGTACCGTCTTCTTTAATGATTTCGCAGATCACCCCGGCTGGTTTCCAGCCGGCAAGCCTGGCCAAGTCAACAGAAGCTTCCGTATGTCCGGCCCTCTGCAAAACTCCGCCCTCTTTTGCCCGCAAAGGGAAAATATGGCCGGGCCGGGCAAAATCCTCGGGTTTAGCGGCAGGGTTGACCGCATGCTTGATGGTGGCTGCCCGGTCATAGGGAGAAATTCCTGTGGTTGTCCCATACTTTAAATCTATGGAAACAGTAAACGCGGTCCGTAAGGAGTCACTGTTTTCCCGCACCATTTCAGGCAGTTCCAATTCATCCGCCCTCTTTTTGTCCAGCGAGAGGCAAACCAAACCTTTACCGTGAGTGATCATGAAATTAATTGCTTCGGGAGTTACGGCCTCAGCAGCCATGACCAAATCCCCTTCGTTTTCCCTGTCCTCATCATCGACGATAATCACCATTTTGCCCTGCTTGATATCTGCTATAATCTCATCAATTGAATTCAGCATTTTGTTTCCTCCTTAGAAGCCTAGTTCCTGCAAATAGCTCAGAGTTAATTTGCGTTTGGGCTGCACTTCACGGTTTAACAAGGTGAATTTCTCGATATACTTGGCTAACATGTCGGTTTCCAGGTTGAGTTGGCTGCCTTTCCTTTTATATTGCAAATTAGTAAGGGCATAAGTATGGGGAATCAAAGACAACCAAAAGCTCTTTTCGTCTACTTTGGCCACTGTCAAACTGATCCCCTCAACAGCAATGGAGCCTTTCTCCACAATGTAGCGCATGGTGGAAGGCGGAGCGCCGATTTCAAGCAGTACAGCATTCTCCTCCCGGGCTATAGTCAGGATTTCTCCCGTGCTGTCCACATGCCCGCTGACAAAATGGCCGCCAAACCTGCCTTGGGCTGACATGGCCCGCTCCAAATTGACCTTATCGCCTGGTGACAGCTTCTCCAAAGTGGTTTTGCGGTAGGTTTCAGGCATTACATCAACGGTGAAGGAGGATTTATCCAAAGATACTACCGTCAGGCAAACGCCATTGACCGCGATGCTGTCTCCCAGCTTTGTTCCCTCTAACACCAGCGATGCTTGTATTCTGAGATAGTTTTTCGACTGTAATCTCTTTGCTTCCAGCACTGTCCCCAGCTCTTCTATAATTCCGGTAAACATTTTTGGTCACTCACTTTCTAAAGTAGCCGGTAACCAGCAAGTCGCCGGCCATGTTCTCGCAATTTAACTCTGCCAACCGGTAAGCTTCCGCCATAGATTGGACTCCCCTGCCTTCCACCGGCGTTTTAGCCTGTTGTCCGCCGACAATTTTCGGGGCAATAAAACAGTATAGTTTATCAGCCAATCTTTGCCGCAGGTAGGACTCGATAACAGTACCTCCCCCTTCCACCAACAAGCTCGTAACTTCTTTTGCTCCCAAGCGGTCAAGTAAACAGGACAGGTCCAAGAGTCCCGCGGAACTGGGCAGCTGCCAGACCAGTACCCCTTTTTCTTCCAGTCTGCTGATTTTTTCCTTGTCCGCATTTTCAGCACAACAAATTATAGTAGGGGCCGGAGAATCCAGATTTACGACATTGGAATTCAAGGGAACCCGCAAGCGGCTGTCAAGAATTACCCGGATTGGATCCTTGCCTTTTTTCCCGGGCAATCTGGTATTTAGGCTAGGGTTATCGCTTAAGACAGTATTAATGCCTACTAAAATAGCATCGGTCTCATCCCGCAAAGTATGGACATATGCTCGGGAAACTTCATTGCTAATCCATTTAGCATCTCCTGCAACAGTGGCTATTTTGCCGTCCAAAGTCATGGCCCATTTGAGGGCAACAAAAGGCCTCCCGGTGGTGATGTACTTGATAAATACCTCATTAAGTTTTTCCGCCTCTTTTTGCAAAACGCCCACAATAACCTTAATTCCAGCTTCCCGCAGCATTTTTATCCCCCGCCCGTTAACCAGGGGGTTCGGATCGGTCATAGCAACCACTGCTTCTTTTACCCCGGCTGCAATTATTTTGTTGACGCAGGGCGGGGTCCGGCCATAATGGCTGCACGGCTCTAAAGTTACATAGAGGGTTGCATCCCGGGCGGCAGGTCCTGCCTGCTCAAGGGCAATTACCTCAGCATGAGACGTACCTGCTTTTTGATGGTAGCCTTCGGCAATGATCCTCCCCTCCTTAACCACTACGGCGCCTACCATAGGATTAGGGCTTGTCCTGCCTTTCGCCAGGGCAGCCAGTTCTAAGGCCCTGGCCATTAAAGTACGATGGTCCAAAATTTCGCCTCCTTGCTCAAGCATCATGATGACTTGAGCCAACGGCCATCAGCCGTCAGCTATCAGCCATTAGCAATCCTGAAAATATCTGTAGAGTATATGTCCTGTTGCACCCACTTTCTGCATGTAAAGCATCTTTTCCCGTGTCTGGATATTAGTGAGTTTTGCTGGAAGCTAAAGGCAAGGCAGATTGACGTTCTTAGCTAACTTTCACGGAACAGCGGGTGCTATGGTTAACAATTTTTAAGGCAGTATTAATTTGGGCTAATCATAAAAATTTAAAACCCCCGGATAGGAAACCCAGGGGTGATAAACTAAAACAAGCTTCAACAGCTTAAGCTTCTCAATCCTTCTCCCATCCAGACTTTACTGTCGGCTTCGGAACCTCCCCGAATCAGCCTTGCGGCTCGCGGGCTTAGCTTTTTAAGCATCACCGCCGGTGTGGAATTGAGGCAGTCGCCTCTCACCAACCCCTGAAGGTATTCTGCTGTACGTTATTCTATACCAATATTAACTTTTTATACTGCAAGATGCAAGAGCCGGCTGCAATTTCCATAATTTAGTTGCCTATAACCTTCTGTGAAAAAAAGGATTGTTGTCCAATAGCCGGTACCCTGACGATTTCCTTAACCAGTTCTACTTCACCGATGGGGAAGATATGAACGCCGTGGGCAAATCGCTGCAGTTCCTCGTACAACTCTCGGGCTATCGCAATCCCTTCCTGGCGACCGCCGGCTTCTATCCTCTTTAACACCTCCGGCTTAATCTTGATCCCTGGAACTTTCTCATTAAAGTAACAAGCAAATTTGTAGCTTTTAAGCGGTAATAATCCAAAAAGGATAGGTAGATTGAAAGAATGGGTTACTTCCAAAAATCGTTCGGCAGTTTCCAAATCAAAAACCGGCTGGGTCTGGATAAAATTAACCCCTGCGTCAACTTTTCGTTTTAATTTTTCAAGCTCTTGAGCCAAATTATCGGCACCAGGGTTGGCACCGGCTCCAATAAAAAAGGTGGGGGCTGCTAATAATTTTTTGCCGCTCAAGTCCCTACCTTGGTTTAAGGCAGAGGCCGTCTTAATCAAACCGATGGAGTCCATCTCAAATACATCTTTAGCATGGGGGTGATCGCCCTTATCGGAGGGGTCCCCGGTAATGACCAAGATGTTGCGCACTCCAAGAGCGGCAGCCCCCAGAAGTTCGGACTGAATCCCTATACTATTCCGATCCCGGCAGCTCATGTGAAATACAGCCTCTATACCCAGATCTTGCTGCAGGATATGGGCCAAAGCAATGGGACTCATGCGTAAAGTTGCCATGGGGTTATCCGCAATGTTAATAGCATCCACATAATTGCGGATTGAGCTGGCGGCTTCCAACGTCGGTATGGGCTCAGCGCTTTTCGGCGGCTCCAATTCCACAGTAACAATAAATTTCCCCCAACGAATTTTTTCCCTTAAGGTATGAATCGCATATGCCATACAACTTACTCCTTTCCTTGTTAAACTTGTTCGGGATTAACCCGGCTACAAAAAACCAATTATTAAAAAAATAGCATTGTATACCGTATCCCAACGGTTACTTGAATTTCAGTCTAATTGTCTTCATAGCAAAGGCACCCTGTTGCCATGGAATATTTTTAAAATTTTACGAATATTTAAGCTAAATTATACTCCGCATGGGCTGCTAAGGAAAGTAAAATTTGCTCAATTTAACATTAAATTGTATAGTTTAATCTATTAAAAAAAGTTATAACCGGTTACTTTATAAAATTACAGATCAACGCTAATAAAAAGGGCGAGAGACAACCATAAAAGGCTGTCTTTCACCCTTTTTAAACCTTACTGACCTTCACCGCACATACTTTTAGTTCCGGTATTTTACAAACCGGATCGGTGGCTGAGTTGGTTAAAAGGTTAGTCGGCGTTTCGGCAAAGTGAAAAGTCATAAAGATATTTCCCGGGGGTACGTGGTCGGTAACCTGTACCGTACTTCTTACTTTACCCCGGCGGGACTCAACTTCAATGGTATCGCCATCTTTAATGCCATAAGCCCTGGCATCCTCCGGGCTCATCATAGCCAGTTCGTGGGAGTGCAGTTCGCCGATACCTTTGGAACGACGGCTCATGCTGCCGGTATGGAAATGGTACAACATCCTGCCGGTTATGAGGTTCAGAGGGTACTGGCTGTCCGGTTCTTCCGCGGGATTCCGGTACCGTACCACGTGGAACTTGCCTTTGCCCCTGGCAAATTTGTCGCGGTGCAAATACCGGGTCCCCGGGTGGTCCTCCGTAGGACAGGGCCACTGCAGGCCATGTTCTTCCAGCCTGGGGTAGGTAATTCCTCCGTAATGGGGCGCTACCCTGGCTATTTCAGCCATGATTTCTTCCGGGTTTCGGTACTGCCAAGGCGCACCCAGCCTGTTAGCCAGCGCCATGATTATTTCCCAGTCGGCCTTTGCTTCCCCCGGTGGCTCAACAGCTTTGCGCACCCTCTGAATCCGCCGTTCCGTATTGGTAAATGTACCCTCTTTCTCAGCAAAGCTGGCAGCCGGCAGCACCACATGGGCAAGTTTAGCAGTGTCCGTTAAGAAAATATCCTGCACTACCAGGAATTCCAGGTTTTCCATCGCCGCCCGGACATGATTGCCATCGGGGTCCGAGAGCATTGGGTTTTCTCCGATGATATACATGCACTTGATGCTGCCTTCATAAGCTGCCTCAAACATCTCGGTAACTGTCAGGCCCCGCTCACCTGGGAGCTCGGCATCCCAGTACTCGGCAAATTTTCTGCGGTTTGCCTCTTCACTTACCGGTTGGTAGGAAGGGTAGTAATCAGGCAGTGCCCCCATATCGCAGGCACCCTGTACATTGTTTTGGCCCCGCAGCGGATCTACCCCGGTACCGGACCGGCCCACATTTCCGGTGAGCACAGCCAGATTGGCCAGCGCAAACACGTTATCGGTGCCCGAGGTGTGCTGGGTAATGCCCATGGCATAAACGATGGTGGCCCGCTGGGCGGAAGCGTACATCCGGGCAGCCTGAACCAGCAGCTCAGGATCCACCCCGGTGATTTCCGCCACCCTCTCCGGGGTATACTCTTCAATCCCTTTAACCCATTCTTCAAAACCTTCGCTCCGTTCCTGGACAAATTCTTTATCCCACAAATCCTCCTTTAGGATGATATGGGCCAAGCCGTTGAGCAGCGCTACATTGGAACCGGGCTTCAGGCGCAGCCAAAGGTCCGCGTACCTGGTGAGCTCGATTTTTCTCGGGTCAACCACAATCAGCTTGGCGCCGTCTTTAACCACCTGCTTGATGCGGTAACCGGTTACGGGATGGGCTTCGGTGGTGTTGGCGCCGATCAAGAGAATTACTTCTGTTTCCAACAGTTCGTTGATGGAATTAGTCATTGCCCCACTGCCGAAAGCGGTGGCCAGACCGGCCACAGTGGAGCTGTGTCAGAGACGGGCACAATGGTCGATATTATTGGTGTCCAGCACACTCCTCATCAGCTTCTGCATCAGGTAGTTTTCTTCATTGGTGCATTTGGCGGAGCTTAAGCCGGCAAAGGCCTGTCCGCCATAGGTATCTTTAATCGTTTTAAAGCGTGCTGCCACATAATCAAGGGCTTCATCCCAGGTGGCAGGGCGGAACTCCCCGTCTTTTTTGATCAGAGGCTGGGTCAAGCGGTCGGGGGAATGCACAAAATCCCAGCCGAACTGCCCTTTGACGCAGAGATGGCCTAAGTTGGAACCTGCAGTATCTTTGGCCACGCCGATGATCCTGCCGTCGTATACTTTCAGCTTTAATTGACAGCCTACCCCGCAATAAGGACAGGTAGTCTTGACTTTTGTAATTTCCCAGGCCCGGCCGTTCCACAGTTCCGACTTGGGCACCAGGGCAGCTACCGGGCAGACGTTGACACACATCCCGCAAAAGGTACAGGTAGTATTCTGCAGCTTGTCATCATAGGCAGAAGTTACCTTGGAGTCAAAACCCTTTTCCATGAAATCATAGACATGGGCGCCGTTGATTTCGGCGCAGACCCGCACGCATTTGCCGCAGACGATACATTTGGAATAATCCCTGATGAAAAAGGGGTTGCTGTCATCGATGACGTAACTTTTCTTCTCCCCCTGGTAAGGGGTGTCTTCCACCTGGTAGCGGTAGCAGTAATCCTGGAGGCGGCAGTCGCCGTTTCTTGGACAGGTCAGACAGCGCAGGTCATGGTTGGCAATTAGCAGGCGCAGCACATCCCTTCGGGCGCTGATTACCCGCTCCGATTCAGTCTGGATTTCCATTCCCTCTTGAACAGGAGTTGCACAAGCGGCCAAAAGCTTTCGAGCCCCTTTCACCTCCACGATACACAGGCGGCAGTTGCCGGATATGGATAGTCCTTTTTCATAGCACAGGGTGGGAATATGGATACCGTTTTCTTCGGCCACCTGCAAAATGGTGCTGCCCACCTGTGTACTATATTGTTGTCCGTTTATTGTTACAGTGATTTTCTGCATGCTATCACCTCTCTTAAGTGAGCTGTCAGCTATCAGCCACCAGCTATCAGCTATTAGCCACAGGTTAGAATTTCTGGTTTAGCAAATGAAATTGCCAAAACAAGCTGATGGCTGAAGGCTAATTGCTGATGGCCCTCATTCATATTACCTGCTTCATTTCATGATTGCTCCAAAAGGACACTTTTCAAAGCAAATGCCGCACTTGGCGCACTTTTCCGGGTCAATCACATGGGCTACCTTTTTCTCCCCTGTTATGGCGCCCGCCGGGCAGTGCTTTTTGCAGATGCCGCAGGCTTTGCATTTCTCCGCCAGCACCCGGTAGCTGGTTAAAGCTTTGCACACGCCAGCCGGGCAAACCTTATGCTTTACATGCAGCTCATATTCTTTCCGGAAATACCGGATGGTGCTTAAAATAGGGTTTGGCGCCGATTGCCCCAACCCGCACAGGGAAGTATCGATCACGTTTCTGCCTAAACTTTCTAACAGCTCGATGTCTCCTTCCCTTCCGTTGCCGCCGGTGATGCGCTCCAGGATCTCCAAAAGCCTCTTAGTTCCTTCCCTGCAGGGGGTACATTTCCCGCATGATTCCGTACGGGTGAAGGTTAAAAAGAAACGGGCCAAATCCACCATGCAGGTGCTTTCATCCATTACCACCAGCCCGCCGGAACCCATCATGGCCCCCGCGCTAATGAGCGAATCGTAATCAACTGGCAGGTCCAAGTGCTCTTCCGTCAGACACCCCCCCGACGGGCCACCGATCTGCACCGCTTTAAACTCCTTTCCTCCCCGGATCCCACCGGCAATGTCAAAAATGATTTCCCGCAGCGTAATCCCCATAGGCACTTCCACCAAGCCCGTATTGTTGATTTTCCCGGTGAGAGCAAATATCTTCGTCCCTTTGCTCTGCTCAGTGCCAATTTGGGAATACTTGTGGGGCCCCAAGCTAAAAATCACCGGAATGTTGGCGAAAGTTTCCACGTTGTTGATCAGGGTAGGCCTGTCCCATAAGCCTTTGACAGCCGGAAAAGGGGGGCGGGGCCTGGGCATACCCCTGTTGCCCTGGATAGAATTGATTAATGCTGTCTCTTCCCCGCAGACAAAAGCCCCGGCCCCATGCTTCAAGCGGATGGTGAAGGAAAAACCGCTGCCCAGGATGTTCTCACCCAAGAATCCTTCCTTTTCCGCCTGCTCAATAGCTACGGCCAACCTTTTTACCGCCAGGGGATACTCGGCACGGATGTAAATGAAGCCCTCCCTGGCGCCTGTGGCATAGCCAGCTATGATCATTCCTTCCAGCACTGCATGGGGGTCGCCCTCCAGGAGACTCCGGTCCATGAAAGCGCCTGGGTCGCCTTCGTCAGCATTGCAGATCACATATTTTTTATCTCCGACGGCATTCCTGGTGGATTCCCATTTGATCCCGGTGGGGAACCCACCCCCTCCCCGGCCCCTGAGGCCTGACTGCTTAACCCAATCCACTATATGCTGCCCGTCCATTTGTAAAGCCAGGGTCAGAGCTTTGTACCCGTCTCTGGCCAGGTAGTCTTTGATATCCTCCGGGTCAATCAAGCCGCAATTTTTGAGCACCAGGCGCTGTTGTTTTTGGTAAAAAGGAATCTCATCCCTCCGTAGCACCCGGCACCCCGATACAGGGTCTACATAAAGCAGTCCTTCCACTGCTTCTCCTTTCAATAGCCCAGTAACCACTTCCTTGGCTTTATCGGGAGTTACCTGGGCATAAAAAGTACCCTCAGGTTCAATGATAATAACCGGCCCTTGTTCACAAAAACCGTGGCACCCGGTAAATGCCAGCTGATATTCGGCCAACTCATCATGCCGGCGCAGTTCCTCTTCCAGTACATCATAAGTAGAGCGGGACTTAGAAGAAATGCAACCTGTACCCCCGCACACCAGGATTCGTTTATTGCTCATGGGGCTTATCTCCTTTGTAACTTGCTAAGAGCTCAGGAATTTTTTCCGGGCTCATTTTGCCATGAGTATCATCATTTACCATGACCACCGGTGCCAAGCCGCAAGCTCCCAAACAAGCTACAGATTCGATAGTAAACTGTAAATCCTTGGTGGTGCCACCACGGCCAATTCCCAGCTTTTCCTCGAATTTCTCCAACACCGCAAGGCCGCCCCGCACATGGCAAGCGGTCCCCTGGCAAACCCGGATGATGTTTTTCCCCCGGGGATGGAGGTGAAATTGGGAGTAGAAAGTAGCTACCCCCACTACTTTAGCCAAAGAAAGATCCAGGCCCTGAGCGATTTTTTCCATCACCTCCCGGGGAAGGTAGCCTACCAAATCCTGGGCTTCCTGCAGCAGCGGGACCAGACCCCCATCGGCCGTTCTGTATTTAGCAATCAGTTTTTCCAGCTCAGCGTGCAAATTGTCACTTAAGGTCTGCATTTCAACACCTCTCGCTTATACCTTTTTATGAAGATAAACAAACCAGTACACCAAGCCAACCAAAACCGCTCCTCCAATAATATTCCCCAATGTTACCGGCAATAAATTGCGCAGCACAAACCCGGCAACATTTAAATTGGCTAAATGCAAGTCGGGATAAGCAGCCAAAGCTGCCGCCGCTGCCTCGGGGTTAAGCTTGAGCAGCATACCGAAGGGAATAAAGTACATATTGGCAATACTGTGTTCAAATCCGGACGAGACAAAAGCCGTAACCGGAAAAATCACCGCCAGCACCTTATCCGTCAAAGTGCGTCCACTGTAGCTTAACCATACGGCCAGCACCACTAGGCTGTTAGCCAAAATGCCCCGCACAAACGCTATCCAAAGATCGCTGTTCACCTTATCGGCGGCAATCTTTATAGCTTGCGCCGCAAAGGCGTAATTGCCCAGTTTCCATTGTTCAGAAAAATAGATTAGAAGTACCGTTCCTATGGCCCCGAGAAAATTGCCAAGGTACACCAGGGCCCAGTTCCGCAAGAGCTGCCCGAAAGTTATTTTCCGCGTCATATAAGCTATAATCAACAAAGTGTTTCCCGTAAATAATTCTGCCCCGGCTACCACCACCAGGATTAACCCGAGGGAGAAAGCCAGTCCTCCCAGGAGCTTGGTAATACTGGGACCCAGGTGAGTATCGTAAATTACGACAGTATAAAACTCTCCCGCAAAAGCTATAAAGCTGCCGGCCAGAATACCCAGCATCACCGTACTGCGGATTGTATTCTTAGCTTTTTCCACTCCCAGGGTTTCAGCCTTGCGGGTAACGGCAGCCGGAGAGAGTAAATCAATGTTCAATCGATCATGCAATGGCATTATTCCACCCTTGACTTCATCATTATTATTACTTGAGACATTGTTCCCTTCAAAAACAAAGAATATGCCTTTTTAGCGAATTTAGCGAACTGCCGAGGTGTTTTTCCCTGGCGCATAATTTTGCCAAACAAAAATAAAGCAGGTAGCCATTAAAGCACCTACAGTAAAATGTAGCTTATAAAGTCTCACGTTATGTTTAATAAAAAAATGCCCCGGAGGGGCAAATAATTTATATTTTTTACAGTAAAAAGTAATTTTTACCAAGGTCATCCACAATAACCTTTTTATACAGCTGCATTAAGCCTTCTTTCCGCCCGTTCCACAACTGCTCCGATCTTCTTCTGTACGTCTTTCGGCAGGGGCTCGGGTTCGTAGTTTAGAATAATATCTTTAACTTTTTCGTTGGCTACTTCAGTTAATGTCTTGCTGCCTTGTCCTTTCCAAACTTCGTAGCTTTGGCGGTTGATCAAACTCGGGTTCCAAATTTCATACTTCATATGCCTTAATGACTGTTCTTCAGTGAAAAAGTGTCCACCAGGTCCCACCTTATCAATCAAGTCCACAGCCAAGGTATCTTCATCCACTCTGATGCCGCGCACCAGCCTCCTGGCCATGCCGATAATATCGTTGGCGATAGTTAAGAGCTCCAGGCTTGCTGTGGAACCATATTCCACATAACCCACGTCATGGTTCAGGTTTGGCCCGGACATGGCTGTCATGGCAATGGATATAGCTGCTTCAATAGCGGCTTGCTCGTCAGGAATGCAGGAATCGGTGCAGCCTGCGGTGCCGAACATGGGCAGCTTCAGGTAGTGGGCCATATCGGCCAGAGCCGACATCAGCAGGTTGAATTCGGGAGAACCATAGGAGAAAATGGTAGTTCCCATATCCATAATGGTAAAGACGCCGCCCATGATAAAGGGAGCCCCTTCGCGGGTGTTTTGGTGCAGCACCAGTCCGCTCAAACTTTCCGCCAGACCGTTAACTAATACTCCAGCCATAGTAGCAGGAACAGTGCCTCCGGCCATAACGCAAGGTGTATAGACTACCGGCAGGGCTTTCTTAGCAGCCAAAATCAATTTGGAAGCTGCTTCCCAGGCATGCTGCAGCGGTGAAATAGGTTCGGCATAAAGGGTCATAAATGGATTCTTGCGCAGTTCTTCCTCGCCGCCGGCAATGATTTCACACATTTCAATGATGTCTGCAAAGCCGTAGATGTCATGGGCAGTTGTGACAATAGGTTTGCCGGTGTTTAAGACCTGCACTTCAAATTGGTGCCTGTCGGAGATTAAGAGGGGCACATCCTGCACGATACCCAGTGACATTACAAAGTCCAGGTTGGGCAGCGCATCGATGACTTTGCAGGCCCAGCCCACCGATTCTTTAGTTGAGCGCTTTCTTTCACCGGTAAAGGGGTCATAGAAAAACGGAGTATCGGAACCTGTGCCAAAGTAGGCATTATGTCCTTCTAACAGCACATCCCGGGAACCGGTGCGGCTGTTGCAAAGTGTCACCCGGTGCGGTACTGTTCTCAAGGCCCGGTCCACCAGGTAGGACGGAATTCTGACACGAATACCGTCTACGTAGCAGCCGGCTTTCTTTAAAATTTCCAACGCCTCGTCATCGTGGAAAGTAACACCGGTACGCTCCAGCACTTCTTCTGCAGCCAAAAATATTTCTTCGCACTGGCTGGGGGAAAGAATGCTTAACATGGTGCTGGCGTTTGCTTTATAATTACTTCTGGTTCTCATTTATAATCGCTCCTTTCTATTCCTAATGCCTCACTTTAGAGAGTTTATACTTATTTCTTTTTTCGGGTAGCTTCCCTGGATTCGGCCCTTTCCACAATTGCTTTAATCTCCGCTAATGTTTTTTCCGGCAAAGGCTCAGGCCGGTGGTTATTGATAATATTCTGAGTCTTTTCCTTAACACGCTGCGCCATGGTCTTGCCGCCATTTGCTTTCCATTCATCGTAACGGAACCTGTTCATCAGTGTAGGCCTCCAAAACTCAGTCCTAAAATATTTCATGGTATGTTCTTCACCTAAGAAATGACCCCCTGGACCTACACAATCTATCACATCAACTGCCATTGTCTCATCATTAACCTGTATTCCCCTTAGAATTCTTTTGACCATTCCAATAGTTTCATCGTTCATAACAATCAGCTCTAGAGAGCCGGTAGCACCATATTCTAATTTGCCGCTTTTTTGAATAATGTTGGAGCCGCTTAAACCCCCTACTAAGAGTGAGGATGCTGCTTCCAGTCCCATCTGGGCATCAAAACATTTTGAATCGGAACAGCCAGCTATGCTGCTGCATAGCAGTCCCAAATAACTTGCTACGTTAGAAAATCCCGCCGCCAATAAGCTGGCTTCAGGAGCTCCGTAAGAGGGCATACCATCGGAAATATCTACAGTCGAAACAATACCTCCCATGATAAAAGGAGCACCTTCTCGTGCTAATTGGCTTACCACTAACCCAACCAAATTATCTGCCAACGCAATTAAAATTGTTCCTGCCAAAGTGACGGGAGCTACGCCACCGGCAAAGGTACTCGGAGCGTAGATATTAGGGATGCTATTCTTGGCCGCAAAAATTGTCTTATCAAGGGCTTCTTCAAAATGGCGCAAAGGGGAACTAGTTTCGGTATAGAAAATAATAAAAGGGTTCTGTTGCAGATCCTTTAAGCTTCCTGCAACAGCCGCAGCCATATCCAATATGTCCTGGCATTGTTTTACCCCATAGGCCGGTTGAATAATGGGCTTAGTTGTATTCCTGACCAGCGCCTCAAAAGCATGTACATCGGCCAAGGTTGGAGTAACGTCCATACAGGTGCCCAGTTCCATGGCAAAATCCATGTTTGGCATCGCATCAACTATCCGGCCAACTAGTTCAACATCTGATTTTTGCGGTCTTCGCCTTTCCCCGTTGAAAAAATCTATAATAAATTCGCTGCCCGAACCAGGACCATAGTAAATGTTATGATCTTCCAAGAACATGGTGCGCACCCCGTTACGATCGCTGATGACAATACGGGAAGGGACTGACCTAATAGCTTTTTCAACCACATATGAGGGAAAACGCACTCTAGTTCCGTCTACCCAGCAACCACCTTTAGCCAAGAGTTCCAGTGCTTCTTTACTATACACATCAGCACCAGTCCTTTCCAAAGTCTCCAGTGCACCTAAATATATCTCTTCACACTGGTCATCGCTCAACACTTTAAACTGAGGAGTCTGATTCACTTCGTAATTTGCCCGGACGTATAAACTTTTTGCAGTCATCAGTTACCACCCTTTCTGGTCTCTAAATTTTACTATTGTGTACCTATACACTAAGCTTTTTCCCACTATTTCTCCTATATGTCCACCTCCCGAAACTTACCTTAATTAAAAATGTTGCATTTTTTTACCAAATATTTTCATTCTACTGAAGTAGCAAGTTCTGTGCCAAAAATACAGTGAAAAACAAATTACCTCTAAAGCCAGAAAATACCGTAAAAAAAAGAAAGTTGCTCTTTATGCGGGCAACTTTAAAAAAGCAATAATACAAAATTTTTTGATTAAAATTAATAATTTTTTAAGCCTTAGCTAAAATTACAAAAATCATCATATTTCCTTACGTTTTTAGGAGCATCTATTTCGTCAAATACAATATGGCGTACATATAAAACTCCACAAATCAATAAACAAATTGCAAATAAATGCTCTAAAATATATATTGCTGTTAGGCCCATTAAATAGTCACCTCTTTAAGCACTTGTATTATTTTTATCTTCTTCTGCCTTGCTAAGATAAACTGATTCAACTTTACAGTATTTAAATTTAATAACATTGAATAACTAGGACTATATAGCTACAATTATATAAATCTCTCCCAATACTATACAGAGGCCTCGCGTTCTATCTCATGATATTGAGATAAATTTAAAGTAACAGCTATTTTATCAAGTACAGTATAAGCAATAACAGAGGCCACAATCCCGTTAATAGGCGGTACGCCCGGACTAAACTTTGCAACTAATGCACCAATTATATACGCAGATATTCCTACATAGTTAAATTTCTTAAATTTTACCTGAGAAAGCTTTGGATATTGCCTTTTATTCTTGATAAAGAAATCTGCCATGATCACGCCGCCAATAGGCGGAATAAATGTCCCCAGGAGAATAATATACGGGACTAGCCAGTTATACATGCCGGCAATAGCAAGCATAGTACCGATTGCAGCACCACCCAGGTTAAAAAGCCGGCGATTTTCTGTCCTAAACATATTGCATCCTGCAACTGAAAAGTTATAAATAGTATTATCCTGCGTTGTCCATACATTCAAAAAAAGCATTACTAAGGCAGGAAGCCATAGACCCTGTAGCAGCAGTACTTCCACAATATCAGGCTGCTGATAGACATATCCCCCAAAAGCACCTGCAAATATCATCAGCCCATTTCCCACAAAGAATGCTGCAAGACTAGATATTATTGCAATTTTTGCGCTTTTAGAAAACCTACTCCAGTTAGTAGACTGCGTTCCGCCACTGACAAATGTGCCAAATACTATCGTCAATGCTTGAGCAAAAGTTAAGTGCTCTTTTGGTACGATTTTAACTAAGCCTTCTAGTCCACCGACATCCCTGACAGAAATAATAAAACTCCAGATTATCAAAATGGTCATTGCCGGGACTGCCACTACCGATAATGCCTCTAATCCGCGGTACCCAATGTACGCTGTCCAGCAAAAGGCAAACCCAAAAAAAATCATAAAAGGTATTAATAAACTTTCACTTAGCCCCAGCATTTTAACAAAAACCATGGCTATGGTAGCTGTCCCCCAAGCATACCACCCTATCTGAGTAATTCCAAATACAAAGTCGGGCCACTTGCTGCCCCAATCGCCAAAACTGTAGCGTGAAAGAACCACAGAATTGTAGCCGGTTTTATATGCTATATATCCAAGTATGGCTACATAAATCCCAAGCAAAAAGTTTCCTATGAGCATAACTCCAACCAAATCAGGCCAAAATTTATAAGATACGCCCAATTTTCCACCGGCCCACATGGTAGAAGTAAAAAATGTAAAACCCAGTAATACAGTAGCCATAGAGTACATTCCCTTACGGGCATGTTCTGGCACTTCGCCTAATGGAAAATCTTGCCCTTCAGCATCACCTTGAGTTATCATCTTTTTTACAATTTCAGTGCTCATTTGCAACCCTCCTATTTTTAAAATTATATTATTGTTCTCATTTTTCTGATTTATTGGTCAAATTCTAAGACAATTCACTAAATTCTTTTGTCAGAAAAGAACTTATTTTTTCTACGACATTGTCTACAATAATTTTTCCTTTATCAGCAGAGCTAGACCTAGCAGTGTAGAGAGAACCAGAAGATGGCAATAATGAATCATGCAAAGGGAAACACTGGTAAGTCGGTGGATTAAAACTTTCATCAATGCTTAATTCTTGATGGACCAGTTCAGGTGCAAAATACATCATCAAAGAAGTTTCAGTAATGGCAGCATGCTCTAAGGCCCAACCGCGGAATTCAACTTCATCGAATATTTTCGCCAATAAATCAGGGTCTATATTGTCCCACCAGTTGCCAAGCAATACTTTAGGAAAAGCGTTTTTTGGGTTACGTAAAATCAAATCACAGGCTTCGGCTATAAAAGCTTCGTTTTCATAATGTGCATCCAGAATAAAGATCTTTTGCCAGCCATCAGCTAAAAACTCCGTTAATATATCTTTGACTAAAGATGTAAAAGTGGCGCCATTCAGATCAATGGTTCCAGGGAAAAGGGGCCCGCCGCCGCTGCTAGGCTGGGATTTATAGCCATAAGTTAGAGTTGGTGCGACAACTCCACCTACTTTTTCTGCAACCCGTAAAGCAAAGTTTGAAGCTATTATAGCATCTACACCGAGCGGCAGGTGAAAACCATGCTGTTCAGTGGAACCGGCAGGAATTATTAAAATACCAT
The DNA here is from genome assembly GCF_004353525.1 of Zhaonella formicivorans. Lineage (NCBI taxonomy): Bacteria > Bacillati > Bacillota > Clostridia > Neomoorellales > Zhaonellaceae > Zhaonella > Zhaonella formicivorans. The sequence goes on along the minus strand of NZ_CP085524.1, from coordinate 2,840,064 downwards.
CTTTGGCTTTGGCTTGGTATTCTTTCCAGGTTAAGTTTTGGATTAAATAAGCATTCAAATTAGATATCCCTCCCCTTAATTAACATAATATAAAATAAAGCCTGACAAGACTTAATAAGATTTTCTGCGTTCCAGGTCTGCCGCGCTCCTGATGTAAACATAGAAGTCATTGTCAGGCTATGAAAACTGCAACTTGCAGCTCAACTCACTTTACAGAAATTATTTTTTCACAATATTATGCTCTGGGCCAACGGGGAAGCCGGTAATATTTTCTGCTCCGTTTTCTGTAATTACTAGGATGTCATGCTCGCGGTATCCACCTGCCCCTGGTTGTCCCTCAGGAATCATAATCATAGGTTCCATGGAAATGACCATGCCTGGTTCTAAGACAGTTTCAATGTCTTCGCGCAGTTCAAGCCCTGCTTCACGACCATAATAGTGACTGAGTACTCCGAAGGAATGGCCGTAGCCGAAAGTACGATACGGCAATAAGTTGTATTCACGATAGATTTCGTTTAATTCAGCGCAGACGTCTTTACATTTGATGCCGGGCTTAAGAATTTCAAGGCCACGCTTATATACAGCTATATTTATTTCCCAATATTTCATATGGGCATCAGATACATTCCCAAAGAACATAGTCCGCTCCAGAGCAGTATAGTAACCGGCAATCATAGAAAAAGTGTTGAGACTTAAGATATCTCCGTTTTGAATTTTTCTGGTAGTAGCCCAGTTGTGAGCACCATCAGTATTGATGCCCGACTGGAACCATACCCAGGTATCTCTTAATTCTGCATGGGGGTAGAGCTTGGCAATTTCACGGGTCATAGCCGCTGTGCCGACAAGGGCCAGTTCATATTCAGGCACCCCTTCGGCAATGGCTTCTTTAATTGCAAATCCTCCCACATCACATACATGCGCGCCGTTTTTAATATGTTGAATTTCCTCGGGGGATTTAATCATCCGGTGTTTCATTACCGCTTGGGCTACATCAACCAGTTCAAAATCAGGGAATGCATCCTGGATTTTTCTCCGCAGGTCTATTGTCATGTGATCCTCTTCAATTCCCAGACGACCCTTTTTAATACCAGCCTCCTCGCAAATGATTTTTTTGCAGGCATACTGGAAATTGTCCCGCTGCCAGTCGGTATAAACGATATTGTCGTCATAACTGCGACGCCAAGGCATGCCGGCATCAATATTTGCACTAACCGTTACATGTTTGTCTTGAGTGACAATAAGGCCGTAGTTCCTACCGAATGCCGTATATAAAAAGTCGCTGTAATAGTTAATGTTATGGTAAGAAGTAAACAATACTGCATCAATATCATTTTCAGCCATAAACTGACGTAGCTTGGCATTGCGCCGGTCCATCTCCGTCCTGGAAAAAGTGGGCTTGACTTTTTCTCCGTTGCGGATAATTTTAGTCCTTTCCAGATCGCTCATTTGCAACATATTGTTTCCTCCCCGGTTAATTTTAATTAATTATTTTGAAAAATGTGATAAATATAGCACCTAGCTTTATCCAGTACCCATCTAACTAACCTCCCCCTATTAAAGTTAATAAATCCCAAAATTTTTCTGTCACGCATAGTAATTAGCAAATCTTGTGCCAAAATAATAATAAACTTAGTCTTTTTTCAATGCTTGTTGTATCAAAGGCAAACAAAAATACCCAAATAAATTGGGTAGCATTTACAAGCTTATTTGTAAAAAATTTTTACTTTAAATTCAAAAAATTTTGCATTTTAGTAAATTATTAAGCTGCTTTAAGTTAAGCCGTACTTTTTTAGCTTATAGTCAAGGTTTTGCCGGCTTAAGCCTAATTTTTTTGCCGTTTTATTTAAATTACCATTACTATCTTTTAATACATTTATAATGGCTTCTTTTTCTACAGCTTCCACAAACGACTTCAGATCCTTCCAACCTCTCTCCCTGGCCAATGCAATATCAACTGCTTGGCCTGGGTCTTGTAAAGAATTTACGTTGACTTTTTCAAAAAGCAGATATGGCAAGTGTTCTTTTGTTATTGTTTCCTCCTTATCAATAAGGTTCATGGCATGTTCTACAGCATGCCTTAATTCCCTGACATTACCAGGCCAGGAGTACTCCAGAAAGATTTGTATGACTTCATCTGAAACACCGCGTACCTTACGTTTAAAAACGCTGTTATAATAATTGATAAAATAGTCGGTCAATAAGGGGATATCTTCCCGCCGCTCCCTTAAAGATGGTATTTTAATTGTAACCACGCCTAAACGGTAAAAAAGGTCCTGCCGGATTAAGCCCTGCTCAATTGCTTTAATTGGGGATATATTCAGCGCGCTGATTATTCTTGCCTTAACAATCCGTTCTTTGGTTTCTCCCACTCTCCTTAACCTGCCAGTTTCCAAGACTCTTAGTAACTTTGACTGCTGGCTAAGATTCATGGAGTTCAACTCATCTAAAAACAAAGTACCGTTTGCAGCTTCTTCATAAAGTCCGGCCCGTTCTATAGAACCAGTAAAAGCTCCTTTAGCAGTGCCGAATAAAATCCCTTCCAATAAATTTTCAGGTATGGCCGCGCAGTTTAGGGATACAAAGGGACCATTGATGCCGCTTTCGTTGTGAATGCTTTGAGCAAATAATTCTTTACCTGTGCCTGTCTCCCCAAAAAGCAAAATGGGGGAATCAGTTTTAGCGGCCTTACGCGCTATATTAATGCTGTTAATTAACAAAGGGCTCTGCCCAATAATCTGCTCAAACGTGTAACGGGCACTGGGGTCTTTGGCCAATGGTACTTCTGCCGACTCGTTATTGATAATATTCAATAGTTTTTTAAATCTAGTTATGTCTTTTGTTATAGTTAATGCCCCTATTAGCTCATTTTTATAAAACATGGGGTATGAACTGCTTACAGAAACTACGCGATGGCCCTGCACTGTGGTGTAGTCCTGAAAAACATCAAGGACCGGTTCACGATTGCGCAAAGCCCGTAAAGTTACGCTGGTATGTTCATTTAATTGAAAACATTCAGTAATATGCCGGCCAATTACAAAGTCCCGTTCAAGTTTGTCGAGTTTTTCATTAGCTCTGTTATAAAAAACCATGTAACCCTTTTGATCCACAATAAAAATACAGTCGTCCAATAAGTCTAGCATTGCTGTAAACGTCTTTGAAAGGTTAAGGCTTTCTACTTCTATCGGCTGACCGCTCACTGGATTCCCCCCTTCAAAGCATATATTAAAAAATTCTACTGATTCCATTAAATTCCTTTCTGTGCTGCTGACCATAGCTAAGACCTGTCACTTCTGTACCCTAGCTTTTATAATTTACTAACTGACACAGATTGATTACTTTAGCAGCTTAAGTAGAATTTCAAGTTTTAATCTATCTATTGGGTCCTCCAAGTCCACATTAATCAGTTCTTTTATCTCGTCTATCCTTTTTCTTACTGTATTTATATGGACAAAAAGCTGTTTTGCCGTAAGACTGTAATTCATCTGGCAGCCAAGATATGTTCTTAACGTTTTTAATAATTCTTTATGCTCATCCTTTATAAACAGCTCATTAAGATCTTTTAGCATAATTTCCATCTCATCTTCTTTAATATCTAGCCACGCAAATACTCCTAAATCAGAGTAGACAAGAAAATCCTCATCAGGGTATAAAAGCCTGCCAATGGCTATGGCCTGCTCGCTTCTTATATAATTCCTTTTTATTTCGTAAATACTGGTGCTTATATCTGCAATACCATACACTAAACTAATATCCTTAAATTTTTGCATTAATTTTTGTTTTAATTTTTTTGCGGCCCCTTTGATCAGCTGCAAATTTTTGTCCATAGAAGTTTTATCATCCGCCTGAATCAGAAAAACACAGCTGTTTTCGTCAATAACAGCCATTCTGGTGCTCAGTTGATTAATACTGTTACTGACAGTATTTTTCAGTTCCTCCATATAGCCTGTCAAATTTACTGCTTCATTTGTCTGCTTCATTTCCAGCAAATAGTAGTTTTTATTTGCGTCAATACCCAACTCTATTGCCCTTTTGACCAGCACCTCATCGTCTTTTATATGCCCTGCTATAATTTCAGATATGAACTTTTCAAATCCCTTGTCGCCTATGTTTTGTGCCACCAGTATTTGCTCATACAGTGACTGCAGCAGCAGAAAACCGATCCGTAAGGCAAACTGATCAAAGTAGTCTATCAGCCCGGTGGCCTCAACTACGACAAAATATGCCTTTACTTTGTCTCCGACGGAAATTGGCACGGTAATCCAGCTGTAAGGTTTCTCGTATTTTGCATCATAAAACCTGTATCTTACCATCTTTAAATTATCACACAACAACTCTTGAGTAATGCTGAATGAAGGATTCCAAAAGTCCTCTGTTTTAAGGCCATCAGCTAAGAATTTAAATTTAGGCGAGCTGTAATACGCCTTTTCACGATCTAAATCGTAGAGCATAGCTGGAAAATTCATTTCTTTTTCAATTTGCGAAAGTATCTTATTTATTTTACGCACCTGGTAAGGTAGATCGGTAAAGCTTTTAGGATTGATTTTGCCAATATTGAACTGCCTTATGTTTTTATTCATAACCAGTACATTAAGCTGGTTCATGATCTCCATCCAGGAAGGCTCCTCAGGTATACTGATAAGAGGTATATCATATTTGTTAAACGCTGCCATAATGTGTTCCGGGATATTTTTTATAAATCTCCGCTTTAGGCCTAGTCCTGAAATTTCCTTAAATTTATCTGTTTCAATATAGCTTTCAAACAATCCAGGGTTTTGTTGAAAAATATAGCCTGAAGATATAACCCACTCTTTGCCCTTGGTCCAGTTAAAACCGTCAGGTGCATCTAGTATCGCCACGCCCTGGACCTGCTTATCCAAACCCCCATGGCCTGCCAATACCTTAAAGCCAATAAAAAAATCTGTTTTTAAAATCTCCCTAAACGACAAGCCCATAATTACCGCCTGCCCTCATTGCCAGTTTATTAAGTACATTATACATCATTATGCATAGTAGCCAAGCCCTGGCTATTACCATCCCAGTAAATTATGGTTAAACATAAATGCACTAAGTTTCTATAGCTTAGTGCATTTGTTTCTTAATATTATTTATTGCTATTTTAACGGGCTAACATACTTTCTTCTTTCCGTCCGCTTATTAAACTCAGCTTTGGCAGCGTTTACTATGCTTGGGTCGTTTAACAAGTCATACATAATGCCGGACAAAACTTTAGCTGCAAAATGCATTCCTTTCATTCCTATAGATGAGCCCGATGAAGCCGTCGCCTGCCAGGAGTGATTAGCTACCCCCAATGGAAAACAAGCAGTAAGAAACAAGTTCATCGGCATGATCCAGGATACGTCCCCGCTGTCTGAGGAACCAGCAACTACCACAGAATTTGCCTTTTCCTTTTCTAATACCCCTTGATGGATATTTGCTTCTTCACCGTTAGCTTCAGGCATAAGTTTTTTTGTTTCACCTGCTACTGCTTGCGGGTCTAATGTCTCTTGAAGAGCTTTGGCAAAGGCCAGTTCTTCCTCAGTATACTTAGGCGCACCTATTTCCAACATGTTTTGATAGGTTAAATCAAATAGCACTTTATTAGGCAGCATTTCATAGCAACCGCTAATCACTTCATAGTCTACCGTGGTTTCTGTCATCATGGCTGCCCCCTTGGCCACCTTGAACAGTCGTTCCGTTATCTCTTCTACGTCCTTTCTGAAAGGTGCCCTTACATAATACCATGACTCAGCTTCCTTTGGCACAATGTTCGGTGCCCCGCCGGCATTGGTAATAGTGTAATGGATGCGGGCTTTTTCTATGACATGTTCCCTTAAATAGTTTGCCCCCACATTCATAAGCTCTACGGCATCCAAAGCGCTCCTCCCTGCCTCCGGTGATTGGCCGGCGTGAGACGATATGCCATGAAACCTGAACTTAATGGAATTCATTGCTAAAAATGCATGTTCCAGCGCAGTGTTTGCAGCCATTGGATGCCAGCTTAAGGCCAAATCACAACCCTCAAAGGCGCCCTTCTTGATCATCTTTACCTTACCTGCTAATGTTTCTTCTTCAGGACAGCCGTAAAACCTGATTGTCCCACTAAGCTTTGTCTCTTCCAAATATTTTTTGACTGCCAGCACTGCGCCTAATGCCGCCGTACCAAGCAAATTATGCCCGCAGCCATGACCAGGGCCGTTTTGCTTTATTGGGTTAAATTTTGTATCAACTGCCTGTGACAGTCCGGGCAGCGCGTCATATTCTCCCAGCACTGCAATGACCGGAGCACCACTGCCGTATTCTGCTATAAAGGCGTGTTCCATGCCCTCAATTTCCTTGACTTCAAAGCCATTTTCCGCCAGTAATATCCTGAATAAGTCAGCAGACTCCTTTTCTTCCCCTGAAACCTCCGGATTGCTCCATATTTTATGGCTTATTTCATTTAATTCATCTTTTTTCTGCTCCAAATAGCATAATACGTCAGCCTTTTGCAATTTTAATCCTCCCATGCAATCCTATAATTTCTTATTCTTATAGAGTGCTGCGGCAATAGCTATAGTACCAAATACTGAGCCTAAAGTGACGATGTAAGTAGGCCGTCCTGGTAAAAAGCCAAATACCCCTGCATTTAAGGCAATCGTAAGCAGTAATCCTATTCCCAATGCTATGGGAGCCAATTTTAGCCTCATCAGGGCAAATTGGACAAAAACAGCTCCAAATAACGATGGCAACAAGTAGTTAAATGCATTAATCACATTTTTAGGCAGCTTGGCTAGAATAGCAGCTCCTGCCAACACCCCAAACGCCAGAATAACAATATTTACAATTACTGATACTGCCATTCCCAGAGTTGAGATAATCGTGCCCTCTTGAGTCCCCGGTTCCACTCCAGCCACTTTTTGCGAAACTGCCGCTGTGGGTATCCTAAGATTTGAGATATTCCCCGTAATAAATGCCATATATGTTCCTGCTACGCCGATTATTGGGAAATATGAAATTGGTTCTATAACCCAGTTAATACCTACCGCACTGGCAATGGCTATAAATCCTGCAATGATTGCGCCTGCCGGCGGCATAATCTTAAATATTACCGCAAGAACCAGGGCAGGGCCAAAGGAAAGCAATACACCCAGCCAATTGGTCAGTTTACCCCATTTATTTATATAAGGTAAATATTCGCTTTCAAATACTTGTTTGTTATTTTCCATGTTGCAATGCCCTCCTTATTATAGGACTAAAATGCCAAAGCTACTAGCATCCCGCCAAACAGCGCTATTGCCAGGGCCCACTCTTTCAGCCATTTGATTTTTTTCTTGTCTGCTAACGGGGACAGAACCAGCATGATCGCCCCTCCTGCCAGTGCCGCAACGGTATTTTTATTTACTGCAGCCAGATGTCCTGATACCAAGGAACCAAAGGAGCCCAGCATAGCTGCAATTGATATTGCCTTAATAAGACCTTGATCGCCTTTGGCTATTTTTGCTTGGACCTTGTCCATTTTGTCGGCAGTCAAGGTCGCAAATATAATCCAGCCTATTGAACCGAGGATCATGGTCCAGACAGCGTTGGCAAAAGCCACGTTTGTCATTTGGTCTATACCCATTTTTACTCCTGCCGCTTCCGTACCAAAGCCTGCTGCCATCAGCTCAAACATTACCGATCCTATGAATGACAACCTCATCCAGGCCATCGGTCCACCTACGGTGACAAGCAGTGACAATAGCCCTGTTAAAATAACAAATGATGGTCCTATGGACGTGATCAGGCTGCTCTTCATGGCACTTTTCATTTGGTCTTCTGTTAAACCGATTCTCTTGCCTGTTTCATAGGATTTCTTGGCAAAGATAACAGCTTGAAATAAGACCAAAATTATTGCCAGGGCAGCTGCCATCCACATAGGAGCGCTATTGGCAATCTTTAAGTAATCCATACCTATTCCTTCCCCCTTAATGTATTGTTTTTGCTTATGTACTAACAGTAATATTTTCAATTATGTCGTTCAATGTAGAAAGTTACATTATTTATTCGAAATTATGAAAAAATTTTCATTGAAAAAGCTTAAATACGGGCTTTTAATACACTTGCACAATAAAACACCCCCTAGAAGCTAGAGGGTGTTTTGTAGAGCCCGCTTTTATAACTGCAATCCTTTTTTACTAAGGCTAATCTTTTCAGCTTCGCCATACCTTCCTCGCTGCCCTTGCTGCGGCAGGAAATTATATAGCCTAAAGGCCAGGGAAAAAACGCAGAGGACCAGGCCAAAGGGCAGCAGGGTTAAAAGATACTCTACCAAGGTAGGTGCATAAGGCCAAAAATTAGCAAAAACCGGCAGCCCTTCCTGGAACTGACCCAGGGCAATAGGGCAAGACCACCCCTCCACTTCCATCCCAGGGAGGGTAATGTTTAGGGGAAACTCGTTAAAAGCAGGGTACATCAGCATCATCCGGTGGACAAAAACCCCGATAAAGAGCAAAATGCTGCCCAGGATGAGAGAATTAAAGGAACCGTTCCCCTTTTTGGTAAAGAAATAAAGCATGGTAAAAGCCGGCAGTACCAGTTCTGCCGAGTAGAGCCATCCATAACGGCCAAAAAGCAGGTGTAAAAGGTTCTTAGCCTCATGGCTGCCCCACCACCAGTGCATCAGCAAATCTACGGAAACAAGGAAGAAATGCACTGCCAAGGCGCCTGCCACAATCCGGGCCAAGGTTTGAAAAGCTCCCCCGTATTGGGCAAAGTTGTCTTTCCCCACCGCCAATAGGGCAATGACCATGACCAGGGCAGTCCCGGAAGCCACCGCCATAGCAATAAAATCCGGGGGTAGGACTGCCGTGTTCCACCAGCCTCGGGAGCCTTGGGTAGCAAAAATCAGGGCGGTGACTGTATGAATTAAAATGGCAACCGGAAGCCCAACTACGGAAATCCTGCGCGCCCACTTGCGGGAGACTTCCTGAACCTGGTCCTGAGAAAGCTTTTTTGTCCAGCCGTTCAGAAAGCCACGGCCCTCTTTTTTCCAGTCCGGCAGCAGCTGGACATAGACGCTTAAGAAAGTCAGAACCATGTAAGTTGTAATCACAATCACGTCCCAAATCAGGGGTGAGCGAAAATTAGGGTGCAAAAGCAAATAGTAAAGCCTGTCTACCCGGCCCATATCAGGCAAAATCATGGCCGCAGCCCCCAATGTGCCGGCAAAGGCGGAAAGAGAGGCAATCCTGGTAAATGGCTTTAACTGTTCGATGTTAAACAAATATACTGAAGAAGATACAATCAAACCGCCGGCAGCAATTCCTACGAAGAAAGCAAAGGTAGCAATGTACAGCCCCCAGCTGAAAGGGTTGCGCATGTTAGTTACAATTAAGCCGTTTAAAAGTTGATATCCCCAGGTAAATAAACTGACCAGCAGCAGTGCTAAACCAATACCCAAAGCAAAATTATTCTTTTTCAACCATTCCACCTCCTATCGCCTCGGTTTGGTAGGTGCAAGATAAAAAACTTTGGGCGATGTGCCCAGTTCTTCCAGCAGCCGAAAGGTATGCCTTTCCCGCACCAGGCGGCTCACTTCTGAATTGGGATCATCCAAGTCCCCGAAAATGCGCGCATTAGCGGGGCACCCCCGTACACAGGCGGGAAATTCCCCCTTTTCCGTATACTGCACGCAGAAAGTGCATTTTTCCACTACACCTTTGGGGCGGTCCTGGGTATAAACCAAGCGGCCTTCCTTATCTCTGTAATCGTCAGGGTGGCCGTAATCATACCCTTGCATATAACCGGCCTTGGCTTTTGCCTTTTTGGCATCCTCCCAGTTAAATTGCCGCACTCCGTAGGGACAAGCGGCCATACAATAACGGCAGCCGATACAGCGCTCATAGTCAACAAGCACTACGCCCAACTCATCGGTATAAGTGGCCCCAACCGGGCATACCTTCTCACAGGGGGCGTTTTCACACATCTGGCAGGAGACAGGCAAAAAGTTCATCTGCAGCCGCCCCTCTTTGCCGACCGCACTCTGGTGCCAGCTGCTGCCAGGCGTGAACACCCGGTTCCACCAGGTGCCGGGCGGCTGGGCATTATGCTGTTTGCAGGATACCGCGCAGGAGCGACAGCCAATACAGCGGTCCAGGTCAATCACCATTCCCAGTTTCATTGCATTCCACCTACCTTTCTCACATCCACGAGACACTCATTCCAGGCCGTATTGGGAGCCCACATCCCCGGGACAAAGTAAGCCTCATGGGTCGGTTTGATGAAAGGGTAAGTCAAAGAGTTGTAGGAAGCCCCCTGCAGGTAGCGGCTCCACCAGCCTTGTTCAAAGACAACTACCTGTCTCCCCACTCCCGGGTCCAGGACAGCATAACCCTGCACTTTACCCCGGTCATTATAGAGTTCTACGGGCTCTCCCTCTTTGATCCCCTTGAAAGCAGCATCCTCGGGATTTAGCCAGACCCTTGGCTTGCCGTCCTGCAGTTCATTCATCCAGATATTGTTGGAATGGGTGGAGTGCACCCGGTAGATGGCATTGCGGGTAATGAGGGAAAACTTATATTTTTCCCTGGCCCCCGGGTTTAACGCATACTCGCTGTCCACAAAGGGCGGCTTATGCACCGGCAAGGCCTCACCCAGTTCCAGCATGATGTCCTCATCTTTGTAAAACTCAATGCGGCCGCTTTTGACAAACTGGGCCGTTTGTTCCAGTTTGGCGGGCAGGCTGACCGGAGGAAAGGGACGCTTAAAGTGTACCTGCTCATAAAAAGGAATTTGGCGGTAACCGGGCACCTCCGATTTTGCCCGCACCGGCCCTTTTTTCAGCTGCTTTAGGGTAATGCCTTCCACAGTAGGACCGCCGGTCTCGAGGAGCAGTTCGATTACTTTTTCAGCCGCCTGCTCATGGTCAAGGCCGGGGAAAAAGTGTTTTTCAAATTCCGGGTTAATTCTTTTGGCCAGTTCCCTGGCAATCCAAAATTCCGGCTTTCCTTCATAAACAGGCTTAACTACCGGCTGCTGCAATTGCAGGTAAGGGTGGACCGGAGAAGCTACCAGTTCCGTTTTTTCGTACCAGGAAACACCGGGCAGCACAACATGGCTGTAACGGCAGCTGGTGGACATCTGGAAATCCATGGTGACCACCAGTTCCAGTTCCCCTTCTTCCACCATCTGCCGCAGCCGGTTGGCCATATTGTGCTGGTCAAAGGGGTTACCCCAGCCTATGACGAGAGCCTTAATCCCGTTCTTGGGCCACTGGGCTTTCATCTGCTTCGTTGGACCGTGTAAGATGTACAGCCAAGGAAGCCAATTTTGCTTTTTGCCTTCGGGAACCCACCATGCTCCTAAATTTAAACGTACCCGGTACTGGCCCGCATAAGTGGATATCCCTGCTCCCGGGTTGCCGATGTTGCCGGTCAGGACAGGTAAAAGCGCGATAGCCCGGCCTTTCAAATCGCCGTGATACCACTGGTAATTGCTGGCCCCGTAGACGATATGCAGCGGTTTGGTGGCAGCCATCTCCCGGGCAAGGCGTACAACCGTATCTTTCGGCACGCCGGTTTCCCGCTCCACGTAGTCGGGAGTATAGACGCTCAAGCTTTCTTTTAACAGCTGAAAAGCCGGTTTGGCCTTGACCTTTTGACCGCTCTTTAATTCCACTTCTATTTCGCCTTCCAAGGCTATATTCAGTGGCAAGTCCAGCTTTTCCGGGTGGACAGCCAAAAACTCTCCGTTATACGCCACGTATGATTCACGATAGGGCGGTACGTCTGCCGGTTTTGACAGGCCCTTGACTTCTTCCGCTTTGAGGCGCTTCTGGTTGTCAATCCGCACCAAAAGGGGTAAATCGGTATAGGTCTTAATAAATTCAGCATCGTATAATTGCTCTGCAATGATCACCCGTGCAATTCCCAAAGCCAGAGCAGCGTCACTGCTGGCCTTCAGGGGCACCCACTGGTCGGCCTTGGCTGACGTGGGAGTGAAATTTGGGTCAAAAACAACCAGTTTTGCCCCCCGGTTTCTTGCCTCTACCAAAAAATGGGCGTCTGGCAGGCGTGTAGCCAAAATATTTGAGCCAAAAACGGCTACATAGCGTGAATTAAGCCATTCTAAAGGCTCCAGTTCCTCGGTTTGCACGCCAAAAGTCATGGGCCAGAACATAGGCAGGTCGCCGTTTTGGTCGTAAGGATGGACCAAGTTCCAGCCAGCCAGGGTAGCCAGAGCAACCACAGCCCCTTTATGGACATAGCCGGTCCCCCCTACCTGAAAAATCACTGCCACCGATTCCGGTCCATATTTCCTGGCAATTTCCTGCAAGCGACCGGCGGCGTAATCCAGGGCCTCATTCCAGGATACTTCTTTAAATTCTCCCTTACCGGGCTTTCCTTTGGCAATGAGCGGTTTCTTAATCCGGTCGGGGCCGTAAATCAGGTTCATCATGGAAAGGCCTTTCAGGCAGCCGCGGGGGTTATACTCGGGCTCCGGATAATCTGCTGCCTGAATAATTGTCTTAATTTCCCCGTCCACCACCTGGGCAATCATCCCGCAAGCCCCGGTACAGTTTGGCGAACAGGTGGTCCGGATATATTTCACTTCTTTCGGGGCTTTACCTTCTGCTGCAGCTTTTTGCACAAATTTAGCCGTCCCGGTAGTCGCCAGCAGGGCCCCGGTTGCTGCCGAAGCCTTTAAAAACTGGCGGCGGGTCAGCTTAAATTTCTTTTTGTCCAACTTCAAACACCTCCGATTCTGGTTTTTTGGAGAGCAAGGACAACGTAAAACAGGCTGTTAAAAATTTAACAAAGTTGCTTATCTTACTCTTGTAGCAAAAAACGTGCCAAATCGCTCCCGCTCACAGGTCCCGTCAAATCAATGCTTATGGGCGATTCCCTCACACTCAGTCTCTATAAATCGCGAAAATGTCTCTAAAAAATTAGAACAAAATAAAAAGAGCAGGATTTCCTCCTACTCTTCAACCTTTTCAATTTTACAGGCGGCAATTTTGAAAATGGGCTGTTTGGAAACCGGGTCTACCCAATTTAAGGTCAGGTGATTGGCCGCCTGCTTTAACCCCTGTTCCCCCGGGTCCAAATCCCCAAAATGAAAAGGCATAAACAGCTGGCCGGGGGCCACAGTGTTTTTTAGCAAAGCCTTCACCTCAACCCAGCCGCGCCTGGAAGTAAGGCGTACCTTTTGCCCGTCCCGGATGCCAAGCTTCTCCGCATCGGCAGGGTTGATTTCCACAAACCCCTCCTCCGCCAGGCAGTGCAGTTCGGGAACCCGTTTGGTCTTGGTCCGGGTATGAAAATGTTCAATCATACGACCGGTATTTAGCCAGAAAGGATAGTGCTCATCAGGAACTTCGGGGGGCGCCTCATAGTCCACTGCCCACAGTTTAGCCCTTCCTTCAGGGTCGTTGAAAGGTCCGTAAGCCTGGGCCACATCCGGTCGGGTAGGAAAAAATCCGTCAGCATACAGGCGGGCTGTCCCCGGGTGTTCCTCCGATGGGCAAGGCCACTGCAATCCTCCCTCTTGTTCCAAACGCCGGTAGGTCATGCCTCCCATGTCGTTGGGGCGTCCCCGGGAAAGCAGCTTCCATTCTTCAAAGGCCTCCTCCGTATTTCGCCAGGGGAAAAGCTTGGCGGCGCCCAGCCTCTTGGCCACTTCCAGTAAAATGTCAAAATCCGCTTTGGCCCGACCGGGCGGTTCTACAGCCTTATACCCCACATTGACCCGTCTTTCCGCGTTGGTGTAAGTACCGGTCTTTTCTCCCCACTGGGCGGCAGGCAGGAAAATATCGGCATAAGCGGCTGTTTCCATGGGGTAATAAATATCCTGGACCACCAGGAAAACCTTGTCCAGCATTTCCCGCACATAACCCTGTTGGGGCAGTGAAACGGCAGGGTTGGTACCCATGGTCCAAAGAAATTTCAATTCACCCCGCTCGATCATTTGCATCATCTTCATGATATCGTTGGTTCCGGCAGGAATTTTCCCCGCATCGACCCCCCAAAAGTCAGCTACTTCCTGTCGATGCACAGGGTTGGACTGATTGCGGAAACCCGGCAAGGAACCACTTCCCCCTACCTCCCGGTTGCTCATGGAGGAAGCTTGCCCGGTAAGGGAAAAGGGCGCAGAACCCGGTTTACCGATTTTGCCGGTAATGAGATGCAGGTTGTTGATTAGGGTTACCGTCTCCGCCGCGGCCATGCTCTGGTTAACCCCCTGGCAAAAGACGGTGGTGGCCGCAGGCGAACGGCCAAAGAGCAGGGCCGCCTCTGCAATTTTACCGGCGGGCACCCCCGTCAGTTCCGCAGCCTTCTCCGGCGGGTAGCGCCTGACCACTTCCTGCAGTTCCCCAAAACCGGTGGTGTGCGCAGCAATGTACCTTTCATCTATTAATTTCTCTTCCAGCAGCACATAAGCCATGCTGTTCAACAAAGGAACATTGGTCCCCGGACGCAAGGCCAGGTGCAAATCTGCCACCCGGGCAGGCAAGGTGGTGCGGGGATCGGCCACAAGCAATTTAGCCCCGTTTTTTTGCCGGTTCCGCATGATGCGTCGCCAAAGCTGGGGATGCATTTCGGCCGGGTTCGCGCCGCAAACAAAAATCAAGTCTGCTGCATCCAGGTCCTCGTAACAGCCAGGCGGCCCGTCAGTGCCAAAGGAACGGGCGTAGCCATAGACTGTTGCCGCCATACACAGCCGGGTATTGGAATCGATGTTTGGGGTGCAGAGAACCCCCTTGGCCAGTTTGCCCAGGGTGTAATACTCCTCCAGCAAAAATTGGCCCGTGTGGTAAATGCCAATAGAGGTAGGGCCAAAGGCCCTGAGATTCTGCTGCAGTTTTTCCACCAGCAGCCCCAAAGCCTCATCCCAGCTAACCGGTACCAGCCTGCCTTTTTTGCGTACCATGGGCTCGGTAGCCCGCTCCGGATGGTGCAACACCTTCCATTCGTACAACCCCTTGACACATAGCCTGCCCCGGTTAACGGGATAATTAGTATTACCCTGCACCGCCACAGCTTGGCCCTGGCGAACGCCGATATACAGGCCGCATCCGACCGCGCAGTAGCCGCAGGTGGAATAAACCCAGTGGTCAGGAGTTACGCCGGCTGAGGACCCGGTAGCAGCGCTGCTGTCAAAACATGATCTTATGGCTCTCCTCAGTTCACTGTCCATAACGGCCCTCCTCGCTAACAGTCGGTAATAGCATATTTTTTCAGCTTTTGATATAAGCCGGAGGGGTGAATACCCAGGATTTTGGCCGCTTTCTGCTTATTTCCCCCGGCCAGCTGCAGAGCTCGCCGGATAGCTTCGATTTCCGCGTGGGCAACAGCAGCGCCTAATTCCAGACTACCGGCTTTTGTTCCCTGTTCCAATAAGATGCCGGGCAGGTGATGAGGCCCGATGAGCTGTTCCTCGGGGTCCAAAAAGTTAAAAGCATGTTCCAGGACATTTTCCAGCTCCCGCACATTGCCGGGCCAGGAATAGGATAGAAAAATTTGTTCCACTTCGGGCTCAATGCCAGCCACTTTTTGCCCGTAAGTACGGCCCAGTTTATCGATAATTTCCCGGGTGAGAAGCAAAAGATCATCGCGCCGCTCCCTGAGGGGAGGAATATGCAAATTTATAACCGCCAAACGGTAATAAAGGTCGAGACGAAATTGCTGCTCGTCAATTAACTTTCGCAAGTCCCGATTGGTGGCCGCAATTACCCTGACATCCACTGTAATAGTTTTGCTGCCGCCAACCCGCTCAAAAGTTTTCTCCTGTAGCACCCGCAGGATTTTTGCTTGCATAGCCAGGGGCATGTCTCCTATCTCATCCAGAAAGATAGTGCCGCCGTTAGCCAATTCAAATTTCCCCGGTTTACCTCCGCGAACCGCTCCCGTAAAAGCTCCTTCTTCATAGCCAAAAAGCTCTGACTCCAATAGGTTTTCCGGAATGGCGGCACAGTTGATTTTGATAAAGGGTTCACCGTTCCTGCGGCTGGCGTTATGAATGGCCTGGGCAAAGAGGCCCTTCCCGGTCCCGCTTTCCCCGGTAATAAGGACATTGGCTTCCCCCCGGGCTACCCGCTGGGCCAACTGCACCAGTTTTTTAATTGCGAGGTTTTCCCCGCGAATTGCCTCAAAGGGTGAACGGGAACGCCGCAGTTCTTTCAATTCCTCTTTATAGAACATCAGCTTGCTTTCCAGAAGATGAAAACGTTCCGTCAAATCCTTCAGGTCCTGATCTTCAAGACTTTCTTTGGCTACCAGTTTGCTTAAGCCCCCTAAAACCTCATTCCCGCTTTTGATAGGCACTTCCGATAAAAAAAGGGTGCGTCCCCGGTAGCGGACACCGGTATCAAGAAATGCCTCCCCATGGCGCATTACCTCGGTCATACGGGTAAAAGGCACTACTTTTTCAATGGAAAGACCTGTTGCCTCCTCTTGTGCAATCTCCAACAGCTGAGAATACTGTTTGTTTAACATCACCAACCGGCCCTGGCGATTGACCACTGCGATGCCTAAAGGCAGGTCTGCCAAAATAGCTTCGTAAAGGGAGATCAGGACTTGTAAGGTTTGCACTTCTTCCGCCTCGCCGCCGGCTGCGCCGGCTCCCTGCAAACAAACCAGCACACTATGAAGCTCTCCGTCTTCCAGAACAGGAAGATAAGTGATGTTTATTTTGGCTTCTTCCAGGGTCTGCTCACAGCATAAAGCCTGGCCGGTAGTATAGACCTCCAGAATCCTGGTTTCCGGGAAAAATTCCGTTAACCTGCGTCCGCTGGCTTCCGCCGGCGTAATTTTGAGCAACTGCGCTGCCCCGGGGTCCATAAAAGTAACTATGCCCCGGCGATCAACCAGGATTAACCCCGGATTAAGCAATGACTGCTGTTTTGCGAAAGCCGCGAGCATTGTCTCACCTCCGTCAGAGCCTGTTAAATTTTGCAACATTTAGCCGGCCTTTCCGCTAGTGTAGCATGCAAATTAAACCCTGTCTGTAACCCGCATCACTCCGCCTATGCTTTGGGTAGCGTAAACCAGACTGTAGTCCCTTCCCCTAGTTTGCTTTTAATGCCAATTTTTCCGCCATGATTTTCAATCACATGTTTAACAATGGACAAACCTAAACCGGTGCCGCCCAGTTGGCGGGAGCGTGCTTTGTCAACCCGGTAAAAACGTTCGAAAATCCGGGGCAGGTCCTCCTTGGGGATGCCTATACCGCTATCCTGCACTTCCACCCGTATCTCCTTTTCCTTGGGAACTGCCGATACCAGTATCTTTCCACCCGGCGGAGTATATTTAATTGAATTATCGATTAGGTTTAAAAATACCTGGTAGAGCCAGTCCCGGTCCCCTTTCACCTTAGGAAGATCTTTTGGAACGATAATCTCTAGCTTTAGGTCCCCTTTGTCCAGCCTATGGTTTAATTCCAAAGCAATCTGGGATACAAGCGAGTTCAGTTCTACCGGTTGCATCACCATCTTGACCTTTTTTGATTCAATCCTAGCCAAATCCAGCAGATCTTCCACCAGCCTGTTCAATCTTTCGGCTTCCTGATCAATGATGCTGACAAACCTCTTGCTGGCTACAGGGTCTTGCAAAGCGCCATCAAGCAGAGTTTCGGCAAAGCCTTTGATGGCAGTGAGTGGTGTACGCAGTTCATGGGAAGCATTGGCCACGAATTCGGTCCGCATTTGTTCCAAACGACGCATGGCAGTGATATCATGCAGCACGATCAGCACGCCTTTTGCCCTGCTCTCACCGGGCAAGGGGGCAAAGTAAGCCCGCAAGAATCTCTCCTCAGGAAAAATAGTCTGCAGGTCAGCAGTCACTACCTCTTCTGTTTTCAAGGCCTCCTGCATTTTTTCATTTAAATGATAATTGCGGAGCACTTCCAGGTTATGCTTGCCAGTTGCCTCTTTTGCTTTAATGGCAAAAATAGCTTCCGCAGCCGGGTTGGCCAACAAAATCTCCCCTTTGGCATTTAAAAGCAAAACACCGCTCACCATGTAGTTCAGCACCGTCTCCAAACGGTCTTTGGCAAAGGAGAGCTCAGCCACTTTTTCCCGGATGGTGTTTGCCATTTCATTAATTATGGCCCCCAGCTGTCCAATTTCATCGTGGGAACGGGGGTAAATTTTCAGGCTAAAGTCACCGGCAGTTATCCTGCGGGCCACTCTGGCTATTTCCTGCAAAGGCTCAGTAAGACTTTGCGCAAAACTAATGCTCAGCAAAATTGCCGCGAGAGCCGCCAAAATTGTTCCGGCTAAGAGCAATTTAGTCACGGCGAAAGGCACGAGTCTCGCTTGAGCCAGGGGGACAGCCAGCCGGATTATTCCCAGCACAGTGCCGTCGACAAAGATAGGCTTGGCCACGTAGAGCAGGTTATCATCCATTGTTGCGCTGTGCCTGACATCGGTACCCAGGCCCTTATGCAAAGCTTGTTGTATTTCCGGTCGTTCCAAATGGTTTTCCATAGTCAGGTAAGAGGAACGGGAGTCGGCTAAAACATACCCGTTTTTATCGATTATGGTTACCCTGGCCCCTATATTTTTGTCCAGACTGGAAGCCAAAGGGTTGAGCTCCGCCGGGCCACCGGCCTGGAGCTCCTCTACAACTAATTCACTGATGACTGACGCCTGCTTGATCATTTCCTGCTTTAAACTTTCCCGGTTATAGTCCCGTAAGGAGTACTCCAGAAAACCGCCGGTGATGAAGAGGGTTGTCAAAATCAGCACCAGGTATGTGACAATCAACTTTGAGCGAATGCTGGTGAACATTACTCTTGCTCCTTAAATTTATAGCCAACTCCCCGTACTGTCAAAATGTATTCCGGATTGCCAGGAGTGGGTTCAATCTTTTCCCGCAGGTGTCTGATATGCACATCGATGGTCCTGGTATCGCCGAAATAATCGGCCCCCCATACCGCCTCGAGCAAATAATCCCTGCTGAAAACCCTGCCCGGGGATTTGAGCATCAATTCCAGCAACTGATATTCGGTTAATGTTAAGTCTACTTCCTTGCCTTTAACCAATACCCGGTGCTGCTCGGGGATCAGCGTTAAATCCTTTAACTTCAGCTCACTGCCGGTTTTGCCAGGATTAATTTCTTCTACGCGACGCAATATAGCTTTAACACGGGCCAGCAATTCCCTGGGGCTGAAAGGTTTAGTCAGGTAATCATCTGCCCCCAGTTCCAGCCCCAGCACCCGGTCCAGTTCAGCCGTCCGGGCGCTTAGCATTAAGATGGGCACTTTGCTTCGCTGCCTAATCCGCTTGCAGACTTCCAAACCATCTATACCCGGGAGCATAATGTCCAAAATAACCAAATCAATTTGCTCGGCTGCTACCGTTTCTATAGCATCCAGGCCGTTATCGCAATGTACGGTTTGGTAACCTGCATTCTCCAAGTTGAATTTCACTAATTCCACAATAGTCGGTTCATCGTCCACGATCAAAATTTTATGGGCCATAGCCATCCTCCCTTGCACTCCCATGTACCATGTATAAAGTAAACTTTCAACTTTAGGATATTTTATACCCAATTTACGCTTGTCCACGGTTTTTCTACAGAATAATATTAACATACTTACCAATACTAAACCATATGATGCAGAGGTTGTGGGAAGGCGGGTTAAACATGGGTGAAAATACGCTGCTGGATGCGCT
Source organism: Zhaonella formicivorans (assembly GCF_004353525.1). NCBI lineage: Bacteria > Bacillati > Bacillota > Clostridia > Neomoorellales > Zhaonellaceae > Zhaonella > Zhaonella formicivorans. The sequence goes on along the minus strand of NZ_CP085524.1, from coordinate 2,820,431 downwards.
CAACTGGTTCCTGCTGCTGGAGAAAGGACAAGTGGAATTCTACCACCATCTCAGTCAAGCCACGGATGATGCCGAACTGTGCCACGGTTTGCAGAGGTTTAAAAAAGTTGAGGAGGAACATGTAAAAGTAATTGCTGCTAAGATAAACATCCTGGAACTGGACCAAAGTCGTATAAAGAAAGCATTAGGTGCCGTTGCAAGCGCCGGTCTACCAGTCTTTGGTCAAATCGTAGGCAGGGTTTCCAACCTGGCCGGAATGGCAAACATGCTCAAAGCGGGTTATTTGACGGAAAAACTGGCTATCAGGGATTACCGCAAGCTAATCAATGCCGTAGATGATGCGGAAATTCGAGATATGCTCTGGAGCAACCTGATAGACGAAGAAAGCCACTGCCTGTGGCTTTATAAAAAAGCAAAAGAGCTTAAGAAACAACGCCTAAAAACGTGAACTTAGGTTACAACCTATTGCTTCAACGTCTTCACCCAGAAGCCTCCCCGGAAATTTCTGGGCTCGTGGGAGATGATAAAAGCCTTTTCGCTGATGGAATCCACCAATTTAAAAAGGTGGGGCTCAAACTTGCGTTTGGTGAGCACCTCCAAGACCAGCCTGGCTCCGTCTCTCCCTTCAGCCAGCCAGCTGGTCACTCCGTATCCTTGCTCGCGCAGCATCTCCGCTAACTGGCTGTCCTCTTGCCCGGTTATTATTTGGACCGTCACGTAGCCCAGTGCTACCCATTCCTCAATTTTACTGCCTACCAGGACACCTATGGCGTAACCAACGCAGTATGCTGCCAAATTTTTGGGGTCATCGAGATTTTTTAACACTAGGGATAAGCCGGTCATATAGATGAAAACTTCTACGGCGCTAATCATGGAAGCCAGAGTTCTTTGCCCTTTTAAAGTAAATATCATGCGCACCGTGAAAAAAGATACATAGATTATTTGGATTCCCAAAATAATTAAGATCATCATCATTTTTAGATTTCTCCCCTCGATCGTTTTCCTCTGCCATCTTATCACAGATCCGGTGCAAACCGGGTAGAAAAATGCGCATACAGTAAAAGGTAGCTTTTTCAAGCTACCTTTTAAAATTCCAGGCTTCCGTATTATATTTTTCCCGTTCCAACTTTTGGGCCAGTTCCTGTTCTGCCGGCGTTAAGTTTTGCTGTTCCAAGCTAACACCCAAACCTTGGGCAAAGCCCGTGGTAAAAGCTTCCACTGCCTGGCTGTAAGTGACCTCTCTGCCTAAAACCTCATTGACTGCACAAGCCTGGGACTTAAACTTTTCTGCCAGTTTAGCCCTAAGGCCTTCATTGGAAAATTTTAACACAGAAAATAACTTTTCCGCATCCAAACTCAATGGAATAGAACCATGCTGGAGAATAACACCGTGCTTTCTGGTCTGGGCGCTGCCGACCAATTTACGCCCTTCAAAGACAATTTCGTACCACGAGGGGGAATCAAAACAGGCCGCTGTTCCTTTCTCCTTCTTCACATGGGAAGCAATCTCGGCTTGTATACCCAGCTTAGCAAGGCCGGCAACAATCCCCCGGCTGATCTTCAAATAGGATTCTAACACAGTGCCGGAAACCACCGGATTATCTTCCCTGGCCACAATGCTGTAGGTTAATTCCACGTCATGCAGGATGGCCCGCCCACCGGTAAGCCTTCTGACGTAATGGAAGCCTGCTTTTTGGCAGGCTTCCACATCAATTTCCCGTTTCATGTCCTGGAAATAGCCTATGGTAACCGTAGGCGGCTGCCAGGCATAAAAACGCAAGGTGGGCGGTACATTCCCCGCGGCATGTTCCAGGAGGATAGCTTCATCCACCGCCATGTTCCTGAAACCACCGGCATATCCTGTGTCGATAAGTCTCCACTGTTGCATCTTATACCGCCTTCCTCAATAATAAAAAACTAACTTCTCTTGGCTGGTTGGAATGAGTCAGAGAACCGTCCCCTGACTCATTTGGCTTTCTTCCAGCGCAGGTCCGGCTGGCGGGCAGCCCTGACTTCGTCCAACCTGCCCACTACGGTGCTGTGGGGAGCAGTCCGTACCAATTCTGGATTTTCTTTGCACTCCTGGGCAATTTTAGCCATCGCTTCCGCAAAACCATCCAAAGTTTCCTTGCTCTCGGTTTCAGTTGGTTCAAACATCATAGCTTCCTCCACAATTAGCGGGAAGTAGATGGTGGGAGGATGGAAGCCATAATCAAGCAAACGCTTGGCAATATCCAGAGTATGAACGCCATACTCCTTCAGGTTCTTGGGAGTTACAATAAACTCGTGTTTGCAGTGCCTGTCAAAAGGCGAATAATAATATTGCGCCACCAGCTTTTTCAGATAATTGGCGTTAAGCACGGCGTTTTCCGTTGCTTCTTTTAAACCTTCCGCTCCCAGAGCCCGGATATAGGTATAAGCTTTTACCAGCACCCCGAAGTTGCCGTAGAAAGCTTTCATCCGTCCGATGGAATAAGGCAGATCATAGTTTAAATAGTACTTATCTTCATCTGCATTATACTCCACAGTTGGTTTCGGGAGATACTGGGTCAAGAATTCCTTGACACCTACCGGACCTGCTCCCGGTCCGCCTCCGCCGTGCGGTGTAGAGAAGGTTTTGTGCAAATTCAGGTGGACCACGTCAAAGCCCATATCGCCGGGACGAGCATAGCCCATAATAGCATTGGTATTGGCACCATCGTAGTACAAAAGTCCGCCGGCATCGTGCACAATTTTGGCAATCGCTTCAATATTGGTTTCAAACATTCCCAATGTACTGGGGTTAGTAAGCATCAAGGCCGCAGTTTCTTCGTTGACAGCCTGTTTTAAAGCCTCCAGGTCCACATCGCCATCGGCATTAGACTTTATTTCCACGATTTTAAAACCTGCTACTGCAGCTGTTGCTGGGTTTGTACCATGGGAAGAGTCGGGGACAATCACTTTTGTCCTTTTAGTATCGCCACGGTGCTGGTGGTAAGCCTTAATGATCTTCAGGCCCGTCAATTCCCCATGGGCACCTGCTGCCGGCTGCAAAGTCACTTTAGCCATCCCGGTGACTTCCGCCAGGTAACCGGCCAGCTCGTACATCATCTGCAAAGCCCCTTGAACAGTCTCTTCCGGCTGGTAGGGGTGAATCCTGCTGAAACCGGAGAGTCTGGCCATCTCTTCATTGACTTTGGGATTGTATTTCATAGTGCAGGAACCTAAAGGGTAAAACCCTGTATCCACACCGAAATTTTGCTGCGACAGCCTGGTAAAGTGACGCACCACATCCACTTCACTGACTTCAGGGAGTTCCGGTGCTTCCGTTCTCAAATACTCCTGGGGGATAAGGGCCGAAACTTCTTGTTCAGGCACATCAACCGCCGGCAGGGAATAGCCTCTACGTCCCGGCGAAGAAAGCTCAAAAATCAGTTTCTCTTTCACTTACATTCCCCCCAATCTTGCAGCCAAGAGATCGATTTCTTTCTTGGTCCTGAGTTCAGTGACACAGAACAGCACTGCATTATCCATATCCTTATAAAAACGCTTCAGCGGCAGCCCGCCCAAAATCTTATCCTTTAAAAGCTCTTTATTGACTTCATCCGGACATTTCGGCAGTTTTACCACAAATTCCTTGAAAAAGGGCGCCCTAAATACCGGCTCAACCCCGGGAATGGATGTGATTTTGTTAAAAGCATAATGGGCCTTTTGTAAAGATAGGTAGGCCATTTCCCTTAAGCCCTCTTTGCCCAGGGCGCAAAGAGTCATATTGGCCGCCAAAGCGCACAAGGCTTCGTTGGAACAGATGTTGGAAGTGGCCTTTTCCCTGCGGATATGCTGCTCCCGGGCCTGCAGGGTAAGCACAAAAGCCTTTTGTCCTTTATTGTCTATGGTAGCCCCTACAATCCGACCAGGCATACGGCGTACATATTTCTCTTTGGCAGCAAAGAATCCCAGGTATGGCCCGCCAAAGCTGATGCTGTTCCCGAAGCTTTGTCCTTCGCCTACTACAATATCCGCGCCGCATTTGCCCGGGGATTCCAAAATTCCCAGGGACACCGGGTCAACCACTGCCACTACCAGCAGGGCGCCGTTGGCGTGAGCCAGATCTGCCAAACTTCTTAGATCTTCAACATTTCCAAAGAAGTTGGGATACTGGACAATGATGGCTCCGGTATCTTTGGAAACAAGAGGCTCAAAGCTGCTGGCGGGAGAAACCCCTCCGGCGTGCTCCGCCACTCTTATCTCAATACCCTGCCCGGAAGCATAGGTTGCCAAGGTTTCCCGGTATTCAGGGTGAACAGCACTGGAGACAACAACCTGGCTTTTGCGGTCGCAAGCCATGGCCGCAGCTTCAGCCAGCGCGGAGGCGCCATCGTACATGGAGGCGTTAGCCACATCCATGCCGGTCAATTCGCAGATCAGCGTCTGGTACTCGTAAATTGACTGCAGTGTGCCCTGGCTGATTTCCGGCTGATATGGAGTATAAGCCGTGTAAAATTCAGAGCGGAGCAGCAGTTGATCTACAAAGCTGGGTATATAGTGGTCGTATGCGCCGGCGCCCAAGAAACTGATGTAATCGTCTATTGTTTCGTTCTTTTTGCTTAAGCCGGAAACAACTTTTTTCACTTCAGGTTCGGACAGGCCTGCCGGAATAGCCATTGGCTTTTTAAGCCGCAGGCTCTCCGGAATATCGCTAAACAGCTCCTCCACAGAACTGACACCGATAGCGGCGAGCATGGCCTGCCGGTCTTGCTCGGTGTGTGGAACATATTTCATTTTTATTCTGCCTCCTTGAGGAATGCCTCGTACTCTTCGGCGGAGAGCAGGCTTTCAAGCTGTCCTTCATCCTCCACTTCAATAACGATCATCCAGCCTTCACCATATGGGTCGCTGTTAATCAATTCAGGAGAATCAAGCAGTGCTTCGTTGATTTCCACCACTTTTCCACTTACCGGAGCGTATACATCGGAAACAGCTTTTACGGACTCCACCGTGCCGAAAGAATCGTGCTGACTGATTTCATCTCCAACTTCCGGCAGTTCCACAAAAACTACATCGCCCATAGCTTCCTGCGCATGATGCGAAATACCGATTCTAGCCTTGTTTCCTTCTACCTTTACCCATTCATGGTCCTTAGTGTACTTGAGATCGCTTTTAATCATTTTATTTGGCCTCCCTTTTATAAAATGGTGTACGCACAATTTGTGCTTTTACGTCCTTATTTCGGATTTCCACAGTGATGGTTTCGCCAATCTCCGCGTATTTGGTATCGAGAATCGCCAAACCCAAATTCTTCTCCAGGGTAGGAGAGAAACTGCCGGTTGTCACATGACCAATCTGCTGCCCGTCTTTTTTCACGGGATAGCCGGCACGGGCAATGCCGCGCTCGATCATCTCAAAACCGACCACTTTCCTTGGAATACCTGCAGCCTTTTGGGCTACCAAAGCATCCTTGCCGATAAAATCTTCTTTCTCCAAAACAACAAACCTGCCTAAACCTGCTTCCAACGGAGTGACATCCTCCCCTAACTCATGGCCGTAGAGAGGCATTTTAGCCTCAAAACGCAGCGTATCCCTGGCCCCTAAACCACAGGGCAAGATATTATCTCCTCCTGCTGAGAGCATCTTATTCCAAAGCTGGACTGCTTTATCAGGCGGACAGTAAATCTCAAACCCATCCTCGCCGGTGTAACCGGTTCTGGAAATGAGACAATCCACCCCATCTACCTGCCCGTATGTAAACCAGTAATTTTTAATGGCAGACAGATCGGTAGAGGTCAAGCCCTGTAAAATCTGCTCGGCATAAGGTCCTTGAATGGCAATTTGGGCTGTATCTGCTGATTCGTTTACAATTTCCACATTATAACCATCTTTGTGTTGGGCAACCCAAGCGTAATCCTTGTCGGTGTTTGAAGCATTTACAACCAACAAGTATTCGTCATCTGCCACTTTATAGACCAGCAGGTCATCTACAGTGCCGCCGCTGGGCAAACAGAAAACAGCATATTGAATCTGGTTAATGCTTAGTTTGCTGGCATCATTTGTAATCAGCTTTTGTACCAACTTTAAAGCATCAGGTCCTTTTACCCTGATTTCACCCATGTGGCTCACATCGAATAAACCGGCTTTAGTCCGGACGGCCTTGTGCTCTTCTAAAATGCCGCTGTACTGGACCGGCATATCCCAACCACCGAAATCCACCATCTTGGCGCCAAGGGCCCGGTGAACTTCATTTAAAGGGGTTTTTTTCAGTTCGGTCATCCATAAACACCTCCTAAATTTACACTAATCAGTCAGAGGACACATTTCTTCATGTGAAAAATATGTCTCTAAGCAAAATTCTACCCTACTATCATTTAATTATTTATCGCCCCCAAACCGGTGCCTATTTTCTCTTCAACCAAGAATATCTTACCAGAAATGGTAAAGAAAAAGAAAAGGACAAGAGAAAATAGCACAAATTTTAGTTTTGGATTCCTTCACTAATTTGAAGTTCTCCCTTAACCTGTGCTACTTTCCCCTGTCCTTTTACCTGAGAGATTACTCCGGAAAATGCCGGAGTTTCCCCGTTGGTGTCCTACTGGCGTCTTGCCCGCAGCAGGACCTCTCCAGAGGCTGTGTCCGATGACGGTACTTTTGCCTGAGAGTTTCCCCATAAGTTAGCAGCTAATGGGTTGCTCCTTCGGCGCCCCTTGTCAGGGTCTCTCCCGCCACCGTTCATCCACATCTTTCTAACTATAATTATATATCAAATATTTTAAAAATTTACAATGGTATCTATTTAATTTTAGCTAAAAATTTGAGCTAAATTTTAAAAAGAATTGAATAGCAACAGCAAAAATCAACATCGGAAACCGGAGTAATAAAAAATTCTTAGCAAAGCCTTTTTATTAAGTTTTTTTACAATATTCGACAAGATCTTACTATTCCCTTTCGTTTACACAAGTTAATTTTTTCACTAGCTTTTTCCCCCCTGTTTTTGCTCTAAATCTACTGCAGGTTGAATTTTCGGCAGTAAAAATGTCGCGGGAATTTTTATCAGTTCCTGTGGCATACTAAATTAGAATTTTTTTATTACGAGTAGGAAAGTATATTCTTTTTTTCGGAATAGAGAGGAATGGTTAGATGTTCACCAAATCCAAACCTCCTCGTTTAATACCGGGGTCCCTTGGCCTTGGGATAGGTATAGCTGCTGCCGCGCTGGGGGGACTGGGGCTAAAATATCTGGGACGAAAAACAATAGAAAAGTTCAGCCGCAGCGCTATACATACCATTATGACCGATCTTTACAACGAAAATATCTGGGAATTCATTTCTGCTACCACCAGGGTAGGGCCCCAAACCATTGTCGAAGCCAACATGCGGGCAGAAGAAGGCAAAGTTGTTAACCGCCCCCTGGGTACCCCCAGAAAATTTCCTTCGCTGGACAGCCTGATGTTTACTTTCGCCCAACTGGCTAAGCTGCCCACGCCCGGTGATGTCCCCATCGACACTTCGGTAATAATCGGCAAAAAGGCAGCCAAACCTATGTTATTAAAAACCCCGATCATAGTCTCTGGAATGGCTTACGGCTATGCTTTAAGCGAAAAATTTAAAATCGCCTTGGCCAAAGGAGCTGCAATGGCAGGCACAGCCACCAACACCGGCGAAGGTCCCTTTCTTCCTAAAGAACGGAAGGCAGCAAAATATTTAATCCTGCAGTATAACCGCGGCCACTGGAGCAAGTCCATAGAAATCTTAAAACAGGCCGATGCCATCGAAATCCAAATAGGCCAAGGGGCTATCGGGGGTGTTGCTCATACCCTTAGCGCCAACCTTTTGGACAAAAGGTTACGGGCGCAGTTTCAGGTTGCACCTGGTGAAGATGCGGTAGTTCATTCCCGCCAACCAGGCATTAATAGCCCCAAAAAACTGCGGCAACTGGTGAATGAACTGCGGGAAATCACTGAGGGAGTGCCCATTGGAGTAAAAATGGGGGCAGGCAAGAACCTTGAGCATGACCTGGATCTGGCTGTAGAAAGCGGAGTGGACTTCATTGCAGTGGAAGGAGCTGAAGCTGCCACCAAAGGTTCGCCTCCTATCCTGCAGGATGACTTCGGTCTTCCCACCGTGTTTACCATTGCCCGGGCCGGAAAGTTCTTGGCAGAGTCAGATGTAAAAGACAGAGTCAGCCTCATCGCTGCGGGCAAGCTGAATACGCCGGGAGATTTTTTGAAGGCAATCGCCTTGGGAGCCGATGCCGTATATATCGGTACTATGGCTTTGTTTGCCACCGCCCACACTCAGGTTTTAAAGGCGCTGCCTTTCGAGCCTCCCACCCAAGTAGCCTGGTACGACGGCAAAGTGCAGCATAAATTTAACGTTGAAGAAGGCGCTAAGAGCCTGGCCCGATTTATCAATTCCTGTACAGCGGAGATCCAGGAAGGAATTATAGCCTTAGGCAAGACTTCATTGCACCGAGTGAACAAGGAAGATTTAATAGCCCTTGATCCAATTGTGGCCGAGGCTACCGGGGTGGAACCGGCGTATCGACCTAAGTCTGTTTATTAACGGACTTAGGTCGAATCGTCAGTCCTTACTCGTTAGTTTTGGCAACCATAAAGTCACCAGTCCCTGGCAACGACCTTTGGCCGAGTCACTAGTCTCCAGTCATCAGTTACGTGGCTGAATTTCAGGCTACAGCACCGGTGACTAGGGACTAGGAAATGGTGACTGGTGACCGCTAACGACCAACGAGTAAGGACTGACGACGCAGGAGGGGCTTCCAATTAAAGGAAGCCCCTCCTGATACGGCCATTTACCGTCCGGCCGCGGGACCAAATTCAGCAACCCTCTTTGCAATGGGCAGTTTCTCTCAACATCCAGTGCTTGGTAAACATCCTTTTCACCTCTTTTCCCAAGTGAATGTTACCTATCATAAACCATTTTACTACCCCCGTAGGGTATAGTCAAGTTTTGTGTGAACTTTAAAATTAATTTTACTGCCTATTAATTTTACTAACCTGAGAATGCTAAAAAAAAATCCCGATGTAAAAAAAGCAGGAGTTTTTAACTTTATGTCGAAGTAACAGCTTAGCAAATAGCCTGTGAGGTGACCTATGGATATAGGGGCATTAAAACAGCAGGTTATGAAAATCTACAATAACATCAACCAGGAATTATTCAAGACTGGGGTCAAACGCCAGCGGGTAGACATTATCGGTAGGAAAATCGTGATTTTAGCAGAGCACCAAAGGGTGCCTGCCCTCCAATCGCTGGATACAACCCAGCGGCAGCTTACACGGGTTATGGATATGGCCCTGCTAGATTTGTACAAAGAGGAACTGCATAAGCAAATTGAGGCACAATTATCCTTGCCTGTCAAGCTGGTTTTAAAGGACTATGATCCTTTTACCGAAATTGCCGGTACGATTATTGTTTTGGAAGATGACGCGGAATAATTTAATATAGCGTCTTCCGGTCCTCTGCCTGGAGCAGGCACAGGGCTGATCGACTAAACCGCTGCTGGTAGACGGAACTCCTTTGGAGAGCCTTAAAACCGCAGGTTTAAAACACCTAGCCTTATTAAAGGTCTATTAGGTGTTTTAAGCCTGCGGTTTTTTTGTCAGCCGATTTGACGGTCGCGAAAGCCCGGGATCTCGCGGCAGGCCAAATGTTACTGGCTGAATATAATCTTGCTAACAGCATGGAGGTGATTAGTTTTTACTTTTGCTCCCTTTATCACTATTTGTAGGAGGTTATACCATTGACAACACTCGTTAACGACGTACTCGAAGCGCTTAACCACATCACCGGCGGTCGTGTAGTGACCAGCATGGATCAAGTAGCTGCAGCCAGCCATCCTTTCGTGGTGATGAAATCTTCCAATATTCCCGGCAAAAGTGTCATGGAGTTTCCCGGCCTAGTTTTTGGCAACCCCCAAGCTCAGGTCAAGAAACTAGCCGTAACAATGACCCTTACGGAATCAGCCATTGAATTGGCGGGAGCCACCGGCGTGGATGTCATAATCGCCCATCACCCGATTGCCGATGCGGCCAATTCCGGAGGGGTACCTTTAAAATATTATCTTTCCTTATACAACATTGCTGTCATCGAATTGCACGAGGCATTTCACGGTTTGCACCCCGGTATTCCATACCTGCACGGGCATAGGACCCTCCATGTGGACATTGCTTATGCCGGGCTCCCAGGCAATATCCTCTTTGTAGGACAAGCCCTGGAAGAAATCAAGACAGCCGGCGACATCGTCAGCAGGTTAAACCTGCTCATGGACAAAGCCACGGAAGAAAAAATGCTGGAGCGGGAGAAAGAACTGCGGGACAGCTGGGCCATGGAAGAAACCGTGGTGGCTACCGGGCCAAAAATCTTAAACGGCAGCCCTGATTCCCCCGTTAAAAACATCCTGCATATTTTTCCCCATACCGGTTTCAGCCCTGCCCACTTAGAAAAGGCAGTCGGTGAATTCCCGGAAGTCGATACTGTACTTGCCAGCATCAGCAGGGTCCGCCCCGACAGCGCCCTGGTGGCCAAAGCAAAAGAATTGGGTTTAAATTTCATCGTTGGAAATTCCCATGCGGTGGAAATTTTTGAAAACGGCTTGCCTTTAGCGGCAGCGGTACAGATGCTTCTGCCGGAGGTTGAGGTAGTGTTATTCAGGGAAAGGGTTACCGCCATACCGGTCGCCCAGGCGGGAAACCCGAATATCAAACGCTATGCAGCTGAAATAGCAACAAAGTATTTGGTTGAAAAAACATCTTAAAAATAAATCAAGGAGGTAAAAATTATGTCAACACTGGAAAGAGAACTGACCCAAGGCAAAAAAGCAGTTTCCCGGATTGAACTTGTGGGACTTATTATGGTGGCACTTTCAATTTTTGGTCTTTTAGTTAACCCTGGTTTCATAGCCGGTATTTTTAACGCCATGGTTGAGCGCACCGTACCCGTAATTGTGAACGTTTACATTACCGGCACTCTAGGTGTAACCATCATCCTCAGCGTAGTCACCGGGAGGATCCTGGAAAGACTTGGTTTTACCGATGCACTGATCAGAATCTTCACCCCTATCACCAAGTTAATGGGCATCAACCCCACGGTAGTTATTCCTGCAGTTTATAATATCCTCGGTGACATCAACGCCGCTGGGCGTATTACCGGCCCTACTTTAAAAAGGGCTAAAGCTACCAAGGACGAACAAAAAATAGCCATTGCCACCATGATTCAGTCCCAGCAGTCATTTTCCACTTTTATGCTGGGAATGCTGGCCATGACTGCCGCAGGGATCAAAGTCTTCCCGGTCATTGTTATCGCCGTGTTCTTGCCTTTGGTCGTAGTGCCCTGGCTCTTGAGCCGGACAATTTACCGCAATACTGAAGCAAAGTCACTGGTGCACATTGACCGGTTCACGCCTACTACCGGCGCCCTGCCTACTCTGTTTGGCGCCGCCCGGGAAGGTGCAGAGCTCTTATTCCTGCTCCTCATCCCTGCAGCCGCTGCTATTTTTGCTATCATCGGAGCTTTAAACTATATCGGCATCTGGGGACCTATCGAACAGGGCTTAACAGCTGCCTTGACGGCTCTCTCCATCGATCCGCAAACAGGTATTCAGTCTATCCTGGTTTCGCCGACCCTAGCAATGAATACCTTGAAAGATACGGCAGCAACATTAAACCCCAAACTGGTAATCGGCTCCTTTGTATTGGCTTCTTCTGGATTTCCTCTCCAGGTAATAGTTGGACAAGTACCCGCAATCTGGGCCAGCGGATCCGACCTGACAGAGCGGGAAGCTATGGAAGCAGCTGTCTTAGGCGCCGTTATGCGGATTGTTACCGCTTTCATCCTGGCTTTGGTGCTAACCCCACTGGTAAGCTAGGAGCCCTTTTAAAAACAAGCATGGCCGCGCTCGCCATGCTTGTTTATTAATCTTATTTATTTCACCATTTCTCCAGTCGCTCCCTAAGTAACTCAGTCAATTCCACACTGTATCTCCCCGGAGCTGTTTCCATTACCTCTAAAACCGGGCAGCATAGCGGAATATCTAATAAAATCCTTCTGCCTGCAGCAATTAGTCTTAATCCAAAAGAGGCTATAAATGAATCCCTGTCTGGAATTAAGTCAGTGCTTAAAAGTAATCTAAACCGGGCGGATAAAAGTTCTGGTATAACTGCCACCTTTGCTTCTTCCGCTTCCCAGGAACCAAGACCGAAGAGTGTCCCCCTAAAACCATACTCCGCTACTCGCCCGCTGGCTGCAACTCTTTTATTCCGTAGCACAAATCCGGAAAAAGCATATTTATCAAATCCCGAAAAACCTTGTATCAGTTGATGATTACCGGTCAAATCGATCTTGAAGCAGCTATGGGGATAAATCTGCACTGCAGTTTCGGCAATTATTTCTACCCCCACTTTCATCTCCTTCACCCTCTTCCCTGAAGCTTTAGTTTACATTTATGCCGGGAGCTCACAAGACATGATGGTAACAGTTACAAAAACAAGCGTTTCTTCAGGTTGCGTTTGAAACGGCATAAAGGAATCTTCATTTAACCGAAGCAAACCTTTAGCGCTGCTTGACGCACAATGCACATCCTGTTTAGTGCCAGAGCAAATTACATAGGAGCAATATCAGAAGAGGGAAGTGGAGAAATATTCCAACAAAAATATTAGAGCAAGCTATCTGCTTGCTCCAGATGTAAAATCTATGTAAACCCGGCAAAAACCGGGTAGCATTCGCGCCCCGCAAGGAGCGCGTTTATTAGGAGGTATAAAAAAGGAGGTCGAGTATTTCAATTAATAAGTTAGCAATAAAACCTTAAAATAGCCTGAGAACTTTGTTAAGTTTCCGTTAATGTTTAACCCCCACCCTCCGAATGAATAAGCTGTTAGTGAATACATTCGGAAAGAGGTGCTGCAATGAAACGAATTGTCATAGATTTGAACTCCCGCCACTTATCCTGGTATAAGGGCAACTCCCTGATCAAAACCTACCCAGTGGCTATTGGCAAGCCGTCCACCCCTACCCCGACCGGCAGCTACCAGGTGGTAAACAAAATTATCAACCCGGGCGGAGTTTTAGGCACTCGCTGGATGGGGCTTGACATTCCCACCGATGACGGATCTTACGGTATCCACGGCACCAACAACCCCACTTCCATCGGCCAGGCCATTTCCAACGGCTGCATTCGCATGTACAATCACGATGTGGAAGAATTATTCCCCCAGGTAAAAATTGGGACTCCGGTGGACATTACGGGGTCCTACAGCGGCGTCCACTTTAATCCCCCCGGGGACAACTTAACCCCTGGCTTAAACGGCAAAATTTATATCGTCCGCCCTGGCGATTCCCTCTGGAAAATCGCCCAACTTCACGGGGTAACACTAGAGGCATTGATTAACGCAAATAACCTTGCCAGTCCGGATCTTATCTACCCCGGCCAAAGGATTATAATTCCTGCCTACCTTTCTTATTTACCAAAATAGAATTAATGTGTAAAACAACGGTTCCTCCTAAATCGATGCATGCCCCATGAAACCAGTCAGGACTAACTTAATGTATTATTAAAGCAAAAGAACTTGAAAAAATCCCCTGCGCTCAATCACCAATTGATTGCAACGCAGGGGCAAGAGTCAGTCATTTGTTACCTTACTAATTCTTCAAACTGTCCTGCTTCCAGCTTCCTGATTTTGGGCAGGCCAATCAGGTTATTAAAGTCACCAAAAGGAATCATTTGAGGTATTAAATGTTCTGTTGTCCCTTGCCGCTTAAGTTCTTCCATTAAGTTTTTCACCGCTTGAGCTGTAATGTAAGTGGAGGAAGTAGGATAGATTACTATTCCGTAACCTAATTGCTCCAACTCTCTGACATTTAATAAAGGAGTCCGTCCGCCTTCCACCATGTTGGCCAAAACCGGCACTCTAAAACTGGAGGTTATTAATTTCATTTCTTCTACTGATTCAGGAGATTCAACAAATATCACATCGGCGCCTGCTTGTTCGTAGGCTTTACCGCGTTCAATTGCCTCCTCGATGCCGTAGACCGTTCTGGCATCGGTGCGGGCAATAATAACGAAGTCCTTATCCGTTCTGGCTGCTACGGCAGCTTTGATTTTCGCCACCATTTCTTCTTTAGGTATTACTTGCCTTCCGGTCATGTGGCCGCACTTTTTGGGCGCAACCTGATCTTCAAGCTGAATGGCTGCAGCTCCCGCTTTTTCGTATTCCTGTACTGTCCTGATTACATTAACCACGTTGCCGAACCCTGTATCCCCGTCGCAGATCACCGGAATCAGCACAGCACTCGCTATGTTGTTTACCCTCGTCAGCATTTCAGTCATGGTCAACAGCCCCACGTCGGGCTGCCCTAAATGGCTGGCGGCTTGGCCATACCCGGTCATATATACAGCGTCAAAACCAACATGTTCTATTATTTTGGCAGTAAGTGCATCATGGGCGCCTGGCGCCACTAAAATTGAGTCAGCTTCCAATAACTGCCGCAATCTTTTCCGTACATTCACGTTGCTTGCTCCTTTCCGTTTTTACTGGAGGCTAAAATATTCCTTGGCAAATTCGAACGTTTCATTGGGATAAATTTCACCCATTGCACCTATTGCATACATCAAATAATTTTTATCAATGATAATTTGAGGCTTGTGCGGCAACAGAGAAATACCCGGATTGGACAGCGCTTTCTCTATAATTCTGAAAGACTTTTCAAGAGAAGAATGAGTAAATATCCCGCCAACACCTATTACCAATTTGACTTTTCTTAAATCCCTGCCAATAGGAGTCCCTGGCGTCACGCCTAATATGGGGTCGTACTCCCTGGCCAAGTAACCGGCATGACGCTTCAAAGCAATTTCCAAGGCTGTAATAGCCATAGCTTCATCGAACATCTTTTCTTCTTCAGATGTACTGATATGCTCGGGGTTCTTTTCAACGAACGAAGCATAACTTATCAACCTCTGCCAGTTCTCTTTGCCGGAAAGCCCGACTTTCTGCAAAATGGCCTCCGGTCCGGCGGTCTCCACAATTCCCGTAGCGCTGACCCGGAGTCCCAGATTTCCTTCCACCGTGCGGTAGGAAACCTGCTTCTCGTTGTTAATTACCAGGCCTTTTTCCTCATCCGGCAACTCCCCCAAGGAGGGGAGCAAAGAATGGACATCAGTGGTAGCTCCCCCTATGTCCAATACCAATAGATCTCCTAATCCGCCGGCGTTATGGGTCCCGGCAGCTAAAAGCTCGGCACCCAAAAGCACTGCGCCAGGGGTGGGAATTACTTTGCCGTTAGTTACATTCTCTTTTAACTTACCCAGCCCTTTTGCCCGCGTTATCTGGCGGATAAACTGCTCATGGATAGCCTGGCGGGCAGGCTTCACTTTTAATTCATGAATAGTTGGCATTACGTTAGCGACCCTGACATTTTTGATATTGCTGTTGTTTAAAATAGCTTCCACTTTGGGCTGGGCTGCAGAGTTGCCTGCAATAATGACTACGGCGTTAACCTTGCTTTCAACAATCACTTGCGTGTTCTCCAGTATAGATTCTTGATCGCCGCCGTCAGTGCCGCCCGCCAGCAGGATTATATCCGGATTAATCTCACGGAGCACTTGTACTTTAAAACCAGGTTTATCTTCATGGGATAAAATCTCCAAGACTCTTGCGCCGGCGCTCATAGCCACCTCTTTTGCAGCTTTAGCAGTTACTCGGGGCATAAAACCCATGGCAACCATGCGCAGCCCCCCGGCTGCGCTGCTGGCGGCGTAAACTTCATCGGCTGCAAAATCAGGTAGATCAATGGCACAGGTTAAGTTGTATTTGGCGTTTTGTAAACCAACTGTAATATTTTCCACAGTAGTTGGAGTCTGCGCGCGGCCGAGATAAGTCAACTTACCTTTTTCACGAATGTTCGCTCCACATAGAGTCTCTAAACGTCCGCATTAGCGCCAAATCAGCCAGTAAGTTGATGCCGGCCACGTTGATCTGTAGCCCGCTTAGCTCCCTGGGGAGTCCTGCCAAAACAGCCATCCCTTCAGCCAAGAGGCACATGGATAAAGCCATTCCGTCAGTGCCCTCAATATTGTTCAGGTGTTTATGGGAATCTAACTGCACAAAGATGTTGTTTTCCGCACATATTTGCAGCGCTTTATAGCCGTTAAGCACCTTGGTCCGGTAATCGAGAATACCTCTGCCCCCGAAATGTACATGTATAACCGGACCGATATCGGTCCCGTCAAACCAGGGCATTTAAAATCGATAAGTGGACCTATAAAAAATTATCCAAACTGCCAGTGTTCTCCTCTCTTGCTCCTAATGATAAAGGTTAAAATTTTATTTGACTGTAATAGTCAAGCACCATATCTTGACGGCATATACATAACAGCCCCGACGTTCAGCATCTCAACACTATAAAAAATCCAGACCTAAATTGTTTGCATTGCATTTTAGCCATCCTAAAAAAGGCTGTTGGTGATCCAACAGCCCAGACCGTCGACAAAGTATTATTAGACCTCGCAAAATTGTAAACCTTGTACCGCTGCTCCAAAGACTATCGCCAAGAGCGCTTGCTGCTTAAGCGTTTGACTTCCAGCGGCGCGGTGACGCGACATCCTATCGCTCCACCGCTCTCGCGGCGTCCGTGCCGCTCGTCCGCTTCCAGTCAAACTCTTCGCAGAGCGCTCTAGGGCTTGTCATAATGTCGCAGCTACACACAATGGATTACAATTTTTGCATTTGTCTACAAGCTGCCGCTGTTGATGACTCAACAGCCCTGTTAGATCCAATGCCTTGAAGAAAACAACATAAACCTATTATTTACTACTTTTCAGCTTCCAATAAATAACTGTCCCGGCAAATACAATCAGTGTCAGGCTGACCAGCTGGGCCACCCGAATCGGTCCCAGCATCAGGCTGTCGGTGCGCAGCCCCTCGATGAAAAAGCGTCCTACCGAGTACAGAGCCAAATAACTGAGAAAAACGACGCCTTCTGGCAGGTTGTTGCGGCGCCGCAGCCAGAGCAAAAACAGAAAAACAGCTACATTCCACGTAGATTCGTACAAAAATGTAGGATGATAATACTGGCCGCCGATATACATGCCCTCTTGAATAAACTTGGGAAATTTGCTGATAAACTCGTAAGATACGGGTCCCCCGTGGGCCTCCTGGTTAAAAAAGTTGCCCCAGCGACCGATGGCCTGCCCCAGGATGATACTGGGAGCTACTATATCTGCTATCTGCCAAAACTTAAGATGGTGCTTACGGATATAATAATACCCTGCCAGAACACCACCAACCAGCCCTCCATGAATGGCAAGGCCGCCATGCCAAATAGCAAAAATCTCCGCCGGGTTACCGGCATAATCGGTCCAGCTGAAGATCACGTAGTATAACCGGGCGCCGATGATGGCCGCCGGGGCAGCCAATAAGACAAGGTTAAGAATGTGCTCCGGATCAATGCCCTTTCTGGCCGCTTCCCTGTAGGCCAGATAAGTGCCAAAAGCCAGAGCCGAGCTGATTAAAATGCCGTACCACCTGATGGCCAAAGGCCCTATCTCGATAGCAATCGGATTCATTGGATACACCTCACTTATGCTATTTATTATGATTAAGAAGCGCGGTTAAGTCAAGTTCGCAACCGATTAAAGGAAAAAGCGCAAGCACTTGCCAGCGCCTACGCCCTCTTCCTAACCTGTTTCATATATTTTACTACCAGCTCGTCCAACTCACAGCTTTTTTGGTAGACATCC
This sequence comes from Zhaonella formicivorans, assembly GCF_004353525.1. Lineage (NCBI taxonomy): Bacteria > Bacillati > Bacillota > Clostridia > Neomoorellales > Zhaonellaceae > Zhaonella > Zhaonella formicivorans. The sequence goes on along the minus strand of NZ_CP085524.1, from coordinate 2,802,712 downwards.
TTATCCAGCAGGGTAACTTTCGGACTCAATGCCAACTTTGTTAATTCCTGCGATTTAAGGCTGATTAATTTAGCAAGTTTATCCCCTTTCACTAGGCACCTCCTCGCTCTCTATTCCTGTCGATAAAACACCATATATCGTTGTATTATATCTACTCTTCGCTATATGTAGTATAGTTCGACATGACCTGGAAATAACCTGCTAAATTGTGACTTTTTATGGAAATTTTTTTATTCTTTATGGAAATAGACGATAAACTGTGAATAATGTTCCTAGCCATATTTGTAGGCAATGCCGAAACCGCCGCGGGGATTGCGCCAGTCGATATTGTCATGGGCGCAGCCATAACGGCAAGTGCCGCATTCCACGCAGCCTTCGTAGGCAGTTTCGATAATCTCGTCTTTGTCATTCCAGGCATAAACTTTGGCCGGGCAGATATAGGTGCACGGTCTAGTCTCACAATACTTGCAAACTTCCCTATCCTTGATCTTAAGATGGCTGTGCTTATCAGCCTGGTAGCGATTTAAAAACAGTTTATCTTCCAGAGATTTCATCCCATCACCCTCCACAGCCGGTAAAAGTCTTTAGCCAGCTGGAATTTGGAACGTTTAGCCGTCACACCCTCCATAATTTTACGCTGTTTTTCCTTTTTCGGCACATTGTCTACAGTGGTAAACTCTCTGGCTACAAAGTTGGCCAGCTTAGGATATAATGTAAAAAGATGGTCATTGGTCTCAAAAAACGCGGAAGCGTTTTGATATTTCTGCAAGTCCTTTAAAATAAAGCTGTCTTTTAATTTTTTCTCGTAGAGGGAAAGAGTGGCACTGCTAAAGTCACCCCGTTCCCTGGCATGAATAACAGTCTCGGCTGCATACTTTCCTGACATCATGGCCATATTTGAACCTTCCCGGTGGATCCCGTTGACCAGCATAGCCGCATCACCCACTACCAGGAGACCGTCCCTATAAAGCTTGGGTATAGCATTATAGCCGCCTTCAGGAATTAAATGTCCCGCATATTCCTTGGTTTCCCCTCCTTCCAGGAGCGGTTTTACCACTGGATGGTTTTTCAGCCTTTCCAGGAGCTCGTTGGGATTCCACCTGTTCCGTACTACCTGGGAAAGCAGCGCGCCGCAGCCAATGGATATGGAATCCTTGTTGGTATAAATAAATCCGGTGCCCACCATGCCCTGAGTCGATTCCCCAACCAACTCGATTGTGGCGCCTTCATTTGGCTCCAGGTTAAACCTGTCCTCAATCTTCTCTTTGGGCAAAGCAATAACTTCCTTAACCGCCACCGCCAATTGGGCGGTGTTTAAACCATCATGCTGCAGGCCAGCTTTCTGAGTCAACATGGAGTTGACGCCTTCTGCCAAGACAACTACATCGGCCCGGACATCGCCGTCGGCTCGCCCGGTACGGACACCTACCACCTTGTTTCCTTCGTAGAGCAGATCTTCTACCACCGTTTCCGTAATGAGCAGCGCTCCAGCTTCCACCGCTTGCTTGGCAAACCAGCGGTCAAATTTAGCCCTTAAGACAGTGAAGTTATTATAAGGTTCCCGACCAAAATGTTTTCCTTTATAACCAAGGGTTACAGCCGAATCCTGGTCCAAAATCCACAGCCGCTGTTCCACCACCGGCCGCTCCAGGGGAGCTTCCCGCCAGAAGCCGGGGATTATTTCCTCCGTAGGATGACGGTAGAGTACCCCGCCCATGACGTTTTTCGAACCGGGGTAATCACCTCTTTCAATTAAGAGAGTATTTATCCCGGCTTTTGCCAAGAGATAGGCTGTAGCTGTCCCTGCCACGCCGGCACCCACTACGATGCAATCAAATTTTTCCACAGCCATATTTATACCTCCCTCCCGGCAGTGCCGTTTAATTTTTGCCTGAATTCCTCAGTTAATGCAGGTACAACCTCCATGTAATCTCCTACTATCCCGAAAGTAGCGACTTTAAAGATTGGGGCTTCCGGGTCTTTGTTAATCGCCACAATCACATCGGAAGTCTGCATCCCAACCAGGTGCTGGATTGCCCCCGAAATACCGATGGCAAAATATACTTTAGGGCGCACAGTTAAACCCGTTTGCCCCACCTGGTATTCCAACCCCAACCATCCGGCCTCCACCGCGGCCCGGGAAGCGCCTAAAGTCCCGCCCAGCACGCCGGCCAGTTCTTCCAGGATTTTAAAGTTTTCTTTGCTGCCGATCCCCCGGCCCCCTGCCACAATGATTTCGGCTTTATCCAAATAGACAGCAGCGCCTTTTTCTTGAACCAGTTGAATGATTTTTGTCCTGATATCTTCTTCTTTTAGTCCCAGTTTTTCTTTGATAACCTCTCCTTTCCGAACTTGGCCTTTTTCCGGCATAGGCATGACCCGGGGACGGACGGTAGCCATCTGGGGCCGGTGGTTTTTACAGACAATGGTAGCCAGGATATTCCCCCCAAAAGCAGGACGGGTTTGCAAGAGCAGCCTGGTACCGGGATCTATGCTCAGCTCAGTGCAGTCGGCTGTAAGGCCGGTCTCCAAGGTAGTAGCCACAGCACCGGATAAGTCCCTGCCCAAAGTGGTGGCCCCCATTAAAAAAATTTCCGGCTTGTATTTTTGTACTAAGTCCACCAGCCCCTTGGCGTAGGGTCCGGTACGGTAATCCCGTAAAACCGGTTCATCGATAACATACACCAGTTCCGCTCCGTAATCAAAAATCTCCTGCGTCAGGTTACCCACTTCATGACCCAGCAGCACGCCTGCCAACCTGCCCCCTGACTGCTCAGCCAATTTCTTTCCTACACCCAAGAGTTCCCAGGACACCGGCGCCACTTCTCCTTGTGCCTGTTCGATGAACACCCAGACATCCTTGTATTCACTTAACTCGGCATTATTTTTTGCTTCAGTTGCACACATCGATAAACACCCGCCTCCAACTGACATATTGGCCATCAGCTTTCAGCTGTCAGCCTGCAGCTTGATTATTAAATTGTTGCACTTCCCAGCAATAGCGGCCATAGCCATCCTTGCAAAGTTTTTTTAAAGTGGCTACATATATGACCAAGCTATAAGCTGATGGCTGGCGGCTGGTAGCTGATAGCTACTTATCCGCTATTATTTTCGTCGTAACCAGCTTCTCCACCAATTCTCGGGCCATTTCCCGGGGAGTGCCTTTCAGCATTTCCCCCTGGGGGCGCTCCGGCGGAGGAAAAATTTTACGTACCGCAGTAGGCGAGCCTTTAAGCCCAATCCTGCTCTCATCCAGTCCTAAATCATCTTTACTCCATATCCTGGGCGTAAAGCGCACCGAACGGAGCAAATCAGGCAAGCTGGCGTAACGCAGTTCGTTGATATCCTTTACTACAGTTAACAAAGCGGGCAAGGTAGCGCTGACTATTTCCCGTTGCCCTTCCAGCTTGCGGTGCACAATAATGGTTTTTTTGTCCAAGTCCAGGGACTCAATTTTCATTACATAAGTTAATTGCGGCCAACCTAAGCGGGCTGCGATCCCCGGCCCTACCTGGGCCGTATCACCGTCAATAGCTTGTTTGCCGCACAGCACCAAATCTACAGGTTGCTCCCGGTGCAATTTCAAAATTCCTTCCGTCAGTATTAAACTTGTTGCCAGCGTATCAGCCCCGGCAAATTTACGATCGCTCAAAAGAATAGCTTCATCGGCGCCAAAAGAAATAGAGCGGCGGAGCACTTCTTCCGCCTGGGGAGGCCCCATGCAAATTACGGTCACCTTACCGCCGTAAATTTCCTTAAGCTGCACCGCAGCTTCCACCGCATGGGCATCATAAGGATTGATAATGGAAGGTACACCTTCACGGACTAGAGTATTGGTTTTCGGGTCGACCCGGACTTCAGCCGTATCGGGGACTTGTTTGACGCAAACAACAAAATGCATTAAGCTTCACCTCATCTATTATTATCTGCACTATCAGCAGTTTAATGTAAAATCTGCGTTTTTTGTATGCTAAAACCAACTTTCCTTGCTTACGCAGGCTTAACCGTTCTAAAAGGCTATGCGCCGGAAAGTAAATTCTGTAAAAAGTCAACTTTTGTACTGTACCTTCATAAGTTAATAGCATAAAGAAAAGTTGGCTTTACGCCCACCTGGCTTCCCGGAAGTGGGAGCCAAAACTAAGCTTGCACTCATTATAAGGAGGTTGACATGGGATTGAATTTAGACGATTTATTTGCCCAGGCCAATAAGTTTAAGGAAAGCATGGCCCAGGCCAAACAGCTGTTGGACAGCAGAACTATTGAGGTATCAGGCGGACATGGAGCAGTAGTTGTGGTTATCTCAGGTTTAGCCAAAATAAAGGTAATACGTCTGGCTCCCGATGCTCTCACTTTGCTTGGTCGGGAGGGGCTGGAGTCTACTCTCGTCAGCACCGTTAACGAAGCTTTCGACCGCTCAAAAGACCTGGCTGCCAAAACCATGTCAGAATTAACCGGCTTTAATCTAGAGAATATTTCCGAATTATTCTAGCAAATTTCACAAAATATCCCCCATACCGGCCCGTTAAGGGCCTTTTTTTTTTTACTAATTCCTCACCCCTCTGCCTGAACCGAATACTAATATACTAAGGTAGATCTTAAAGAGAGGGGAGCGTTAATGGATAGAATAGATAGGCTTTTGCGCAGAAGCCGCTATGACATAATGAGTGTTTCCAATGTGGTGGGCGTAGGCAAAGGTTTAAAAATGGTCAGGGGGGAAACAACAAACGAACATTCCGTAGTTGTCCTGGTCAGCAAAAAGATGCCTGCCAGTGAATTAAAAAGAGGAGAAAAAATCCCCCCTAAAATCTATGACGTGTCTACTGATATTATCGAGGTGGGGGAAATCCGTCTCCTGGGGAGAACCGACTATATGCGGCCCGCTCCTCCCGGCATCAGCATTGGACATTATCTGATCTCCGCCGGGACTTTCGGGGCGGTGGTTAAAGACAGCGCCACCAAGAAACCGCTTATTCTTTCCAACAACCACGTCTTAGCCAACAGCTCCGACGGCAAAGACGGTCGCTGTAAAATAGGGGACCCGATCTATCAGCCGGGACCCTACGACGGAGGAACAAAAGACCAGCTGATCGGCTATTTGGAAAGGTTTGTGCCTATCCAGCGGGAATACGTCCAGTCCGAATGCCCGCAGGCAGCAGCAGTTGAATGGGCGGGCAACAGGATTATCAGGCTGGTTCGCCCCAATTACAGGATGTCGCTACTTAAGAGGTCCGCGTCTGATAATTTGGTTGATGCCGCAGTGGCCACCCCCGTTTCTCCCGCCGCCATAACTCCGGAGATCCTGGAAATAGGTCCGGTGAAAGGGGTAAAAGAGGCCAAACTGGGCATGAAGCTCAAAAAGAGCGGTCGTTCCAGCGGAATTAACACCAGCACAGTGCAAGTGGTAGCCACCACCCTGAAAGTTAGCATGGGTGATAATGACAATGTCTATTTTACCGACCAAATAGTAGCAGGCCCCATGGCCAGCCCTGGCGACAGCGGCTCACTTGTTTTGGACGAAGATAATAACGCCGTGGGCCTCTTATTTGCCGGTTCCGACCAATCAACAGTGATTAACCGCATCCAAAATGTAATGGAACTGCTGCAGATTGAATTCTAACGACCTGCTCCAGTTGCTGCAATAAGCAAAAGGGCCGCCATTAGGCGGCACTTTTACTATATTGCCAAGTTCCCTTCCGGCTGGTTAATAACCTTGAGGATCTGTTCTTCATCACCTGTTAAAGCATTGATATATATTAAGTAGAGTTCATTCCCCAGCTTGCCTTTAACCTCGTAGGTGAAGGCCTCTTTGCCGTTGTCCAGGGGAATTATTGCCTTGCGTATATTTTCGATTTTTACCCTGGGGTTGATTTTATTTTTAACTTCGGCCTCGGTTAATTTTGCTTTTGGTATATCCCGCTGGCGGTGGGACATAAGGTAGTTAAAAGCTTCAAACCCTACTACTTCGCCGTTGTCGAGAGCGACTTTCACCTTAACTAAATCAGGATAGACTACCACCCCTTGCTGGCGGTAAGCATAAGAAATCACCTGGGTATTGCCCTGCCGGATTGTGTAAGTAGCAAGCATATCGGGATAGCCGTTTGCTTCAAGAAAACGGGCTGCCTTGGCTTCTGCTTCAGCGGCGGACAAGGTCGCTTTGTTAACTGTCCTGCTGTTAATCATCGTAATGGGGTGTCCACCTTTTTTGCTTAGGTCTACAGTGATGAGGCCCGGCGCATCGGCAGGATCAAAGGTAAAAGTATAGGCAGCTATTTTGCCCCGTACTGTGCCGGAGTGAACAACATTGTACCCCTGTTTTTTCCCTTTGTTTAAAAAACTCCTGGCTAATCCGGCCGCCTGGCTGGAAGTTACCTCCTTTCCGGTCAACCCCTTGGGTTCAATCTTTTCCAGGTGATCCGAGAAGGGACCGTCGTAAATCAGCGCCGGTAAACCCTGAATTCGCTTTTCAATCTCCACGAAATTGGACAAATCGTTGGGCGCTTGCGGCTCCGCGCTGGCGGGCCGCAGCCAGTCCCCGGTGAGACCCCTGGTCCACCTGAAACCTTTCTGGTTAAAACGGCTCTCCATCTGGTGCAGGTCCGCGCTGAACCTGCCCACTTCCTCGTAAAGCTTGGTCAGGCGGTTGTAATCTTCATTGGTAAGCTGTTTGCCGTTGGCTCCTGCCCGCGCCAGGGAAAAAGCATAATCGCCCAGTTGGGCCAGAAACTTACGGCTGGCTGAGAGATTGATGTCGGTAAAAGGCAGCTGTGCCAATGAAACTTGGGCATCTGCAGCCCTATTCCAAATTTCGGTTAAGTACAGGATGTTATGCCGGGGGGAACCTGAAACAAGACTTTTGCCCAACAGCACCCGAGTTTGTTCTACGTGGCTAATCACATTATAAAATTCCCTTTGATAATCTGCTTCCAGTGCATTGGCCAGCCTTTCCTTATTAGCTCTTTCCCAGAACCCCCAGCTGACCAAGCCTGCCAGCACCAGCACCGCCAGAATGCCAAACAACATCTTCCGCATTAAATTAACCCCCTCCTCTTATATACCGAAAACGTGTTTTCCGATTTGCCTTACTATTTTCCGTGTCCAGATCCAGCCGCTCACCGGTTTGTAAGGGTTCCAGAAATACAGGGCGCCATAGGTCGGATCCCAGCCGTTTAAAGCATCTATGGCGGCTCTCCTGGCAGTGTTCAGGTCGCTGACCCGCCAAATAAGGCCGTTGGAAACACTTTCAAAGGCATGGGGCTGGAAAATAACCCCGCTGATGGTATTTGGAAAAGATGCATGCCGGACTCTGTTTAACAGCACTGCAGCTACAGCCACCTGGCCTTCATAGGGTTCTCCGGTTGCTTCCGCCGCTACTAACCTGGTCAAGAGATTCACCTCGTCGTTCCTTTTGACTAAGGACCAACCACCCTGGGTAGGAATAACGTCTGGAAATTGTTCCTCCTCAAAGACTGAATCCGTCACTGAAGATTTGCCCTCCTGCCTCGAAGGATTTTCTTCCTGACCTTTGCTCAATAATGGAACGGACAGGATTATCCCGGCCAGCAGGATAAATACCGCAACTGTTTTCCAGGAAAGATATTTCCGCAAATTTATCCCCCTCATCCAAGAATTTTTTTAGCCAACTTTACGTTTATTTTGGTTTTGTTGGCAGGAAATTATTCTATCCCTGAAAAGAAAAACGGCTTTGTCACCAGTTTTTGTCATTCACCGCAAACTCCACAGGCACATAGTATGGATTAGAAAACCATGCGGAGGAAGGAGGCTGAAAATTACGTGATGTTTAACCCCGATTTTCTCAATTTATTACAAAGCGTCGAACCTTTTCTAGGTCCCACAGGTAAAACTGTTACTCAACTAACGGGCCATTTTGCCGAGCTACTTAGCAGCCAAACGGGACAAAAGGCTTTACAGAGCTTCTCGGCCATTAAACCTAAGGCCCAAGTAAGCATTATGCCTGCAGATACCGATCCCGCCCAGTTGGAGGGAACAAATCCCTTTGCTTTGTTTTTAATTCTCATTTTACTTATCTTTGCCACCCAGGGCCCTGAACCCGCCGGCCCGCCCGGCGATGCTAGGGGGGATTTAAGTGCAGACGGAGCTGAATCAATCCCAGGAAAACATGGAGATGGTTCGCCCTGTTTAGAGTAATTTGCATACAGCCACACCCAGTGTGGCTAGTTTTATGTTTTGAAAAGTTTTTGTCAACATCTGTTAGGTCGGTGAATATATTAACTACAAGCCATCAAAAGATCATTACAAGGAGGTACGGACTTTGGAAAAGAAAAAAGATGAAGGAGTTGATCTGGTCGCCGGTCTGTTCAGCTTACTGGAACAACATCCCAAGCTCTCTACGGATAACCTGCTGGCCCTGTTGAGCTTATTAACTCTCTTAAGCATAGTGAATCTTATTAAGCCGGTAACTATCCAGCTGCCCGCCACAGGTCAGGGGCAGCCTTTGAATTTGGATAACACACTAATGAATACCTTGACCGGACTCTTACATAACAAAGGACAAGGAGGACTTAACCCGAGCGACTTGGCCGGAATGCTGGCTAAAAACCCTAACGCCATCGCAGCCTTAATGAACATGCTTTCCATGATCAAAGAACAAAAAACAACCCCTAAGAGCGAAGAAGCAGGCAAAAAAATTGCGCACGATGATACGCACAACATAACAATAAAAGATAAGAGTTAAGCCGTGCAAGTGTGCACGGCTTAATTCGTTATGTTTGCTAAAGATATATGTTGTTAACGCCAAGAGTTGCTGAATAATAAAAGAATTAAAATAAGAAATACCACAAATGCTGTCCTCTTGCGATAGTTTATACTGCTTCCGGGGATTGTCCCGGCAGGTTTTGGCTCTGAACCCTCTCCCTCTGCCGGTACCTCTCGGGGGTCACTTGCGGTGGGACCGACTTTCCCGGCCCCCAGCTTTGGTTCTTCCTTGGGATGTACCTCGGCAGCAGCATGCCCGTTAGCTTCTATCTGCTGTAAAAGCTTCTCCAAATCACTGCTCATCTAAAATTCCCTCCTTCTTCCCAGTTACTATATACTATTAGCCCCAAAAGAGCATTGCCACAGGTAAATTAAGTAAAGAGAACTTGGTCTGCGCAACCAGCAACAGGTAAAATTACGGTGGCATTTTGACCGTTGAAGCGAACTAGCAGTGAGTCGCCAGTTCCTAGTCGCAGTAGCAGCCTACGGCTGCGTCATTAGTCATTAGTTTTTAGTACTTAGTTGCATGTATGACTTTTGCAGAAAAGCCAATGGCTAATTGCTGAGGGCTGATAGCTGGCGGCTGAAAGCTAACGACTAACGACGGCGTTAGCCTGCTGATGGCTGGCAACTGGTGACTAAAACTGTTGGCGACTGATGACTGATGACTGGGGACTAACGGCGCCAGGGACGCCGCAGGGAATTTTCATTATAGTGCCAATTTGAAGGTTTTGCGGATCAAGGCAAGGGTTAAGCTCCATAATTGCCTCCACCGTGGTGCCGTAACGCTCTGCCAGTTTCCAGAAAGTATCCCCCGGCTGAATCTTATAAAACCTGATGCTGGGACGGTCCACCACTGCCCGCACATATTCTTCGGCTGGTAAAACGGCAGCCTCGCCGGTTACATCCAATATAATGCCGATTTCCCTTGTCTGTGTTACTTTGGCCTTTACTTCCACCACCGCCGCCTGATCCCAGGAATACTTTTCCGGTTCAAAATTCTCGCAGCATTTTTCCGGGTAATCGGGCGGTATCAAATCCACATTTTCCACCCTGCCCTTTACCGCCACATTCATGCCCGGTTGGGCGCCGGGGATATCGACAAAAGTTGAAAAAGGCTCATCCAGTGATTTCTCCCAAACCGCATCATCACACAGACCAACAAAAAAGATCTGCTTATGTAGGATGCCTTCCACAACTACCTGATCGGGCACCACCCTGGTATCTTTTCTTTTGAACTTCACTTTGGCATCGGCACTCATTATTTTTTTGACGGGCTGCTGGAAAGTTATGTCTCTCTGGATATCCACCTGACTGGTGGCCGAACCCACCACATTTTCACACTTCAGAACACCTTTGACTGTCCTGATGTTGGGGCCGGTTACATCCTTGACAAATTCCAGAGGCAGATCCGCCATGGCTTTAACGGCTATTTTAATAATTGCTGTCCGACGGGCTTGATTTTTGATATCGGGTTTCAGTTCAACTTCCGCGCACTCCACCATAGCGTCCGCTGTCACATCCATGCCGGGCCGGGCTCCCGGCAGTTCGATTGGTGCAGTCCACTCTTCGTCGACACTGGTTTCAAACATCCGTCCAGTGCCCTCTTCGATATAGAAAATCTGCTGATGCAGTTGCCCTGAAACTTCTATCCTATCCGCCACGACTTCTGTAGCTATATCTTTCACCTTGGCCTGTACAACTTTTATTTTGGCTACTTCCCGCGGGAATTCAATATCGGCCACTGCCTTAACCTGCTTAGACGCCTGGCCAACCACACTTTCCACGATACACTTGTCTTTGACAATATTCAGAGCCATTCCCGGCGCTAACACGTCGGTAATTACATGGGCATTGCTAACCCTGCTAACTCGTACAAACAGTTCAATGGTAACATCCTGCCTCCAAACCGTAGGGCTATCGTCCCCCCCTTCGGTTTTTTCCGCCTGATCAACAAACTCCACCCTGGCGTCAACGGTTACAGCACATTCCGGTGTACACCCGGAAAAATCCATAAAGTGGGAAAAAGTTTCAACCACCGGCAGGTCGTACACTCCCCCGGCCTCATATTCCACTCCGTCGTGGCGCCCGCCGGCCTCGGGTACCCAGGTAACCTGCTTATGTAATTTCCCCTCAATAAGTAGTTTGTCCTTAAGCGGCTTGGCCGCTAAATTTGTGATCTCAGCATGGACATCTTTTATTTTCTTTACTTCAACCGGAAATGTAAGTTCTCCTTTTAAAGTAACCTGGCTGGTATATTCGCCCACAACTGTTTCAACCTGTACTCTTTTTTTTACCAGTTTCAGGTTAACAGCCAATTTTACCCCTCCTTCCAATTGTTTATCACAATATATGCGAAAAGGAGAAAATTGTGCTTGCCTTACTCCGGAAATTGCCGAAAAATTCCCGCCACCGGCGGGTTAACTTATCCTCAGGTGCCGCAGTATTTTTTCAGTTCACTCCTTAATTCCGCCACGCTGGAAAGAATACTTTCAGCCATCCTGAGAAAGATTTTTGCGGCTTGCTCATTGCCTGCTTCCCTAGCAAAAATCTCACAGCTCCTGGCCAAATCTTCCCCGCTCCTGATAGCTTTGCGTAAATTATCCTTTAACGCCATACCTTCACCTTCTATCAGAGTTTTAGCCTAAATCCTTTGCTTAAGGGATCAGGGGCTAAAGTTAACTCCAGTTCTTTAATCTCACCGGATCCCAAAGTAATCTCTAGGGTTTGGGCTATGTATCCCCTTTTCATTGCTGTCAATTCGTAGGTGTCGGGGTAAAGGGGCAAGAGAAAAAAGCCTTTATAATTGGTACGGGCCCTGAACTGCTGTTTCCCGTCGCTGGCAATTATTCTGGCCATGAACAGCCCGTTGCCGTTTTCATCCATCAACCTGCCCTTAATTGCTCCCGGCGATGTGGGCATATCCCGGTCTCTATTAGGGCTCCCTTGGAGCGCAGGTAAAAGCGCCGCGCCGGGTGAGGAGGATGCATCCTCTTTCGGCTTTTCCTGGAGAGGAGGGCATACGTCACAAACATCCGCCTTTTGGACTTCGTCCTGAGTACAGAGTTTTGGGCATACCGTGGGGTTGACAAAAGGCTGGCACACTTCACCCGAGGACCCTTCTAAGGGATGGGGGGCAAACTTGCGCACACACCGGGCAACGCATAACCTCTGCAAACCATGTTCAAAAACTAGAAACTCTTTTTCCACAATCACTTTTAAGCGGGTATTCCATCCCTGGCAGACGGTCTCGCGCTTCTCAGCTTCCAAAGCCGCCTCCACCACTTCCAGCTTCAGGTTGGTTGCGCAAAGCTTAGTTTCCAGCCTGATGCCCTCTTCACAAACAATCTCCTGACAACCGGCAGCCACGTCGGCCAAGGGAATATGAACCCTAAAAGGGATAGCGGTGCGCTCTGCCTCAGCAATTGCATGACCATTGTTATAAGTGAACCACACCCGTACATCGTAAGTACCTGTAATTCCGGCACATTCACCGGCCCTGGTAAGCGAGGCTATGTAAAGGTTGGAGACCAGCGCCTGAAAAGGACAGGCATCGGCCGGAATACAAGCTCCCCTTGTAGTATGGCAGAGGTAATGAATGTTATGAAAGCATTTTTGCCCCATCCGGCAGACAACATCCTCCACATCGGACCCGCATCGCACCTGGAATTTGCCTGTTTTGTTGTCCACTTCCGCCCCTCCTTCAACAGCCCGCACTGCTGGCTCAAATACTACTATATTATATGTGGGAGCGGAAAGCTGTGACTTTGCATAGTGTAAAAAATAAAGAAAACTTGGCTTGCGCCAAGCCAGACTACCCTCAAAATGTTAACCCTTGTGTCTGCTGCTCCGGGATGACTTCGCCAAGAGCGCTGCTTCTGCTCATCGTTTGACTTCCAGCGGCACGCGCTGACGCGGCGTCCATGCCACTCCAGCGCTCTCGCAGCGTCCATGCTGCTCGGCCGCTTACAGTCAAACTCTTCACAGAGCGCTCTATGGCTTGTTATATGTCGCAGCTACACACAATGGGTTACAATTTTTCATACTTATGATGGTGTTGCGACAGCAGCATGGACGTCTGTCGACAAACTATTATCAGCCCGCATCAGAAAGTCGATAAACTTTCTGATTGGCCAAAAAAAGTTCTCATCTTCGCCCATATACCTGCCGTAAGTGAGCACTGTCCCCATTCCCAGTGAGAGCTTAAAAAACGATAATCCCAAGGCTGTTAAAATAGTCGTCCCGGTTATTTTGGAAAAATCAGGCTTAAATAAGAATTCCAGGCCTTCCATAGCATTAGAGAGCGTCAAAGTCATATCCTGGACCTGACGGAATATAGTAATTGTAGTAAAATCGTTAGGTTGGGATGATTAATGTCTAATAGGTTAAAAGCTGCCGGTGCAAGTCTCCTGGGAGCGGTCATCCTTGTCGCTCTATTGTTTTTATTGAGGACAAATAATCAGACAGCACCAACAGCTGTTGTTGGTATCACCGGTTTAAATACAAGCCTACCAATCGAGGACAAACACCTCTTACATGATTTAGAGCATACCTTTAAGCGAGCCTCTCCCTCTACCAGGCGGTCAGGTTATGTGGTCGCTGGTAGATATGTGTTACTCTCCACTTCCGGCAAAACTGAGAAACTTTACTATCTCAACAACAAATTAGTACATGGAACTAAACCAATTATTCTTGAACTGAAGCCCCATACCTCAGCTGCATTAGAAAAATATTTTAAAATTTTAGGGGTGGAATATTATGGAGAATACCTTCCCTGGTCTGAAGCAAGGAAATTATTACCCAAAAATGGTACAGCCACTGTAATCGATTTTGAAACCGGCCTTAAGTTTCGGGTCCAGCGCAGGGCCGGAAGCGAGCATGCCGATGTGCAGCCATTAACCGCCCTGGACACCATGACCATGAAAAAGATTTATAATGGCAAGTGGTCCTGGCGCCGCCGAGCGATTATTATTCAGATTAACGACCGCCGAATAGCCGCATCTATGAATGGTATGCCCCATGGAGCCGGGGCTATCAATGATAATGATTTTCCAGGACATTTCTGTATTCATTTTCAAGGCAGCAAAGTTCACAAAAGCAGGAACCAAGATCTTGCCCACCAGTTGATGATTGCAAAAGCAGCAGGTGTTCTAGAAGAAAAAATATGGCAGGCCTCTCCCCGGGAACTAATTGCAATCTTTTATACTGCCCTGAAACAACACGATTGGGGCATGGCCAGCCTAACACTGCGTTTTACCAGTCCAGAAGAATTTGCCGAAATAAAAACAAATTTAGGCCGTATCGACGATATTAATACTTTTACGATTGACACAGCTGACTCAAGCATTGATGATCTGTTTTTACCGGTAGCGACAACCGTAACCTGGCGCAAACCGGAAGAAAAAGCTTTTACCAAAGCCAGTTTATTACTGCTTCTCACCAGAGATGACTTTACAGACCGATGGTATATAAGCGCGACTACCACCAAATTACCTCTTTAAGAGAACAAAAAGGACGGCCCTCTTTGCATCGCATACAAGAGCCGTCTTTTCTGTAGCCAGGATTGCGCTTTAAAAATACCTCCGCATTTAAACTGTTTATATAAGATAAATGACTTCAGCTATTACATGGCCTGGTTGGCCTTACAGTAGTCTGGGGAGGCGGACAGACGTCGCAATTGTCGGGGAAAAAGACTTCATCATCCACACAGAAGGATGGGCACTCCGTCGGCTTGACAAAAGGCGGACAGGCCGGGCTAATCGTTCCCGGCGGCGGAGGTGCACAAGCCTCAGGTGGGCAGACCGGAATGCAAAGGACTTGCGGTCCATGTTCGAAAGCACGAAAGATTTTCTCTACAACCACTCTAAGCCGTGTAGGACAATTATGGCAGATGTTTTCAGCATCCGGATCAGGTTCAACAGTAGCTTCCACAACTTCCAGCCGAGTGTTAAAAGCACAAACTTCAGTCTCGAATTTCCGACCGTCCTCACAAACAATCTCCACACAACCATCATTCACATTTGATAAGGGAACCTGCACGCAAAAATCAACATTGTCACGTTCTGCCTGCCCAATTCTGCGCTGTCCGTCAAAGCGGAAAAATACTGTAATATCATAACGTCCACAAATCCGAACACATCCATTGGCTCTTTCCACTGAATCAATCCTTAAATTTGTCACTAAAGCTTCAAAGGGGCACGCATCCCCCGGAATACAGCCACTGGCCGTATCCCTGGTAGTGCAAAGGTAATGGATATTGTGGAAACACTTTTCCCCAAAGCGACATATAACATCTTTAAAAACAGGCTGGCACTCCAGTGTAGTTGGTCTGCCGCGAAGATCAACGTTCAAAACTTTTACCCTCCTTCGATATACTTTTTTAGGTGGATAGCAATACACCTAATACAGTATATGAAAGAGGTAATAATTTGACATAAATTCTTACATTTTGTTTTATTTTTCCCAATAAAACAAAAATTTCGCCCTGGCAAGTTTTGGCAAAACTATAAATTTACTTTAAAATACTCCATATACCAATCGTCATCCCGCTTACGTACTTCACTGTAGTATTTCCTCTGTTTCCATGCATCGCTAAAAATAGCCGAAACTAAAACCTGACTAAAAGTAGGATAATTTTTAAGTAAATCTAAAATTCTAGCTATCCTTTCCGCTTTAAAATGTACAAAAGCCATATACAAAAGATTGTAGTTAACATCCTCCATGGTAACCCGGTAAGGGTGTGCCTGACGAAATACATGAAGAACTTTAACGTGGGGATTCACTACGCAGGAATAGCCCATAATCCAAGTACGGTAAGAGATTTCTAAATCTTCGAGGCCCCAGACCCGAAATCCTTTATTAAATCCACCAATCTCCTCAAAAACTTTTTTTCTGAAAACAATACATCCCCCGGGAGCAACCGCCACGGGACTAATCTCCTTTGGGTTGTTTAAATGCCATTGCGCTTGGACTTTTTCTGTCATCAGCTGTCCATAGCCCGTTGCCGCCGGATTATCGTGGGAAGCAATGGCGGGACAGACAGCCCCAATTTCCGGTGATTTAAATGTGGCTACAAGCCTATCCAGCCAAAAGGCTTCCACAAACACGTGAGCATCACAAAACACCAAATACTCGCCTTTAGCCATTTCTGCACCAAAATTCCTGGCTTTTGCTGAACCAACACCATTTGAATTTAAAAAATTAACCTTTTGGTATTTGGGATCGTTTTTAACAGTTTCTACACCATCATCTTGAGAACCGTCATCAACTACTATAATCTCATATTTCATGCCGGTAGCAGTACTTAGGATAGAATCCAAAGTCTTTTTAACATTTTCTCCTTCATTCTTACACGGCAAGATAATGGAAACAAGAGGGGTTTTACTTTGCACAGCCTTCACCTTCTTTCATTATTAGGATTTCAGCCCATCACTTAAAAAGCAGGCCTAACCTGCTTTTTAGAACCTGCTTTTTAATAAAATAGGAGGGTAATTATCCTTGTCTATGGTCGCATACTTGTGGCGGCGGGCATTGATCGCAGTTATCCGGGTTAAATACCTCATCTTGGCGGCAGAAATCAGGGCATTTGGTCGGCCTCGTAAGCGGTGGACATTCGCCGCCAATTGGCCCTTCAGTTGGCGTAGGACAAGCTTCCGGTGGGCATACTGGAATGCAGAGAACCTGTGGACCATGCTCAAAAGCCTGGAATATTTTTTCTACCACGATCTTAAGCCGGAATTCACAGTCTGGGCAAACCTCAATGGGCGAATGATGATGGTGGTGGTCTACATCCCGCTCTACTACAGCCTCAATAATGTCCAGGCGGGTATTTAACGCACAAACCTGAGTACCTAATATTTCCCCGTCCTCACAAACCAGCGTCTTACAGCCGTCATTAACAGCAAAAATTGGCACCTGAACATTAAATGGCACGCATAAACGTTCCGCTTGCCCAATCATCCTTTGCCCGTTAAACCTGAACCACACAAAGATGTCATATGTACCGGTGATGCGTACACAGCCATTAGTCCTTGAAACTGTGTGGATCTGCAAGTTGTTTACTATTGCGTTAAAAGGGCAGGCGTCACTGGGGATACACTCTCCATTTATGGTTTCACAAATGTAATGGATATTGTGAAAACATTTTTCCCCAAATGCACAAATGACATCTTTAAGCACTGGACGGCATTCAAGTTCAATTGGCTTCTTGAACATTTTCCTTCCTCCTTGAAGTTAACTTAGTTTATTTGCTAATCTATACTATGTTGCTGGAAGGCGTGTGGTTACTGTGTGTATATATCTTCAGCCCCAAAGTATAAAAAAAGCGGAACTTATAAAGTCCCGCTTTTAGTGAGATAGCGATATAACTAGTCAGCAAATACATGGCTGCCTATTTGCATTTTAATCGGTTTAGACCAAATCCATTTATTGGTTGTTTTGGCTGGGTTCCAGTAATACAAGGCTCCATTGGTGGGGTCCCATCCGTCTAAAGCTGCCTGTACAGCTTTATAAGCGGTTTCATCGGGGTTCAGATAAGCCTGTCCATCCACTACGGCCGTAAAAGCCCCTGGTTGAAAAATTACCCCTTTGATGGTGTTAGGGAACTTAGGACTTTTTACCCTGTTTAATACCACGGCTGCTACTGCAACTTGACCTTTAAATGGCTCTCCCCTGGATTCTCCATACACTATTTTGGCCAGTAATTCAAACTCCTCTGCAGAAACCTTGTTCTTCTGCGTTTCCTGGCGCAATTCGGCGGAACTTCCCGCCCTGGAGGCCAGCTTGGTCGTTTGCTGTCCTGTGGAGTAAGTCACCGGCTTGGCGGCGCTTGTTTTAGGAATAAGCAGGGCTTGTCCCGGAACGAGATAATCAGATTTTAGCCCTGTGGTAGCCTTGATAGCCTGAGGCGTTGTACCGTACTTTTTAGCGATATTGTATAAAGTATCTCCTTTTTTTACTGTATAGTTGTAGGCATTGACTTTTTGATCAGGCACCCAGAGTTTTTGTCCCGGGTAGATCATAACCGATTTCAAGCCGTTAGTTTGGCGCACATATTCAGCGGAAACGCCGTACCGCTGGCCGATTGTAAAAAGCGAATCCCCTTTTTGCACATAATATGTTCCTGCATAAGCCAATGTGGGAGTAAGTAACAAGGCGCACAACAATAAGATAGGCAGTTTTTTGCGCACGGGTAAAACCTCCTTCTAATTTAGATTTGAGAGCCACTTGGTCTATGCAAGATTATACGTGAAAAGGCGGCAGGCTGCATGCCACAAAATCTTCCAGCGAGTCCCGGGCAATAATTTCTTTTAAAAGTCGGAAATTTCTATCTTTATGGTAACCTGTAAAATTCGTCCCATCATATTTTCTCGAGCGGTGGCGCCCTTCGAAAAAGGATATGGCTTCGAAGCAATCGCCGCAAATGGTGTGCACTATTTTTTCTGCATGAAGCACCCCCCTGATGCTGGAGCCAAGCTCCTGGTGAGGGATTTGGGTAGCTATACCCACTTTCAGATTATATAGCCTGGCATAGGCAAGAATCATAGGCGGAACCGCCAGCTCGTAAAGTGGAATGGTGTATAAAGCTTTCCGGGAGAGCACATGGGGTCCGTGGGAGGGATTAGCCAGGCCCAGTTGGCCAAGCCAATCCAATTTTTCGTTGAGCATTTTCC
The DNA here is from genome assembly GCF_004353525.1 of Zhaonella formicivorans. NCBI lineage: Bacteria > Bacillati > Bacillota > Clostridia > Neomoorellales > Zhaonellaceae > Zhaonella > Zhaonella formicivorans. The sequence goes on along the minus strand of NZ_CP085524.1, from coordinate 2,784,308 downwards.
TGCAAGCTAAAAGTTCATTGACCAAGGCATTGTTTTGGGGCGGGACAGGGTAGCAGTCTGTCAGGGCCACATCCAAACCCTGTTTTACACCTTCAATCAGTTCCAGCAGGTTATTATTAAAGTGCCCTACCATATCCCCGTCATGAAATAAAACCAGATCCGCATCCAACTCCAGAGCCCGCTTGGCTCCTATAGCCCGGGGGACATCCAGGCCAAGCTTTTCTTGAAAGTAGAGTGCTTCGATTTTAGGATTGCCAATAGCTAATACCCTTTCCAGCGTCTGATCTTCCGAGCCGTTAATAACAGCCACTATTTTGTCCAGGGGTAAAGACAGGAGGTTGATTAGCACTGTTTGGATGCGTTTCTCCTCGTTTTGAGCTGGGACAACAGCGATCTGCAATGTTATGCCTCCTTTCCCTGCGCTAATTTATAATATGAGTTATTTCGACTTTTTGTTAAATTCTACATGGCACCACCTAGCTTTCCCAGCCATATCATATGGTAGAGTAAATTTTTGTTTTTGGAGGGTGCTCTCATGGCGATAATAAAACCTGGCGATATTGTGGTGCGTAAATCCTACGGCGGAGATATATATTTTAAAGTGTTGGAAGTAAAAAATGGAACCTGCACGTTAAAAGGTATGGATGTAAGGCTCCTGGCCGATTCTCCGCTAGATGATCTGGAAGTCAAGGGAGCCGAGGAAATTTTTATGCACAGACATGAAACCATTAAGCTAAACTTGTCCTGCCTTCGCCGGATACGATCTTTCCGCAGTCTTAACCGGGTAAAGTATGAAGATTTGCGGTACCGGGCAGGAAAGGATACAGTTGATTTTTTTGATGTGCCGGGGCGGGTGCTGCATCTGGATGGGGATGAAGAGTATTTAAATAAGTGCTTGGAAAACTACATGCAGCTCAATGTACCGGTCGAAGGCTTCCATATTCCCGAAAGTGAGCAGCCTAAAGTAGTCCAGAAACTCATCAGGGAGTACAGGCCCGATATTCTGGTTTTGACCGGACACGATGCTGTTGTCAAAGGCATAAAAGATTTTACGGATTTAAACAGTTACCGCCATTCCAAATATTTTGTGGAGGCGGTTAAAAAGGCTCGGGAGCTGAACAACGACTTGGATGACCTGATTATTTTCGCCGGCGCCTGCCAGTCTCATTATGAAGAGATTCTTCGGGCAGGAGCTAATTTCGCCAGTGCGCCGCAGCGAGTCCTGATCCATGCTTTTGACCCGGTATTTATTGTTGAAAAAATTGCTTATACGCCAATTAACGAGACTATTAGCATCAAGGATATCATCCAGCAGACGATTACAGGAGATGATGGTGTGGGCGGGGTACAAACCAGGGGCAAGTACCGCCTGGGCTATCCTAAATCACCCTATTAGTCATTTGCCATTAGCCTTAGTTATAAGCTCCAAGCTGTGAGTTTTGTTCATTTGCTTTGCGTAAATGTGTTAAAAATCATTTATATTTTTTAAACTTGAGATTACTAGATATATCATGTTAAAATCAGGAACAACATGTCATATTTTGATGGTATTAGCAGGATAGTTTTGGTTGACTTTAATAGCTTTGTTGAAGTATACTATTTATTTTGACAAGACTGCCAACCTATGTTATACTTTTAAGGTATATAGAAAGAGAGGTGGTCTTGTTGGCAACCAAAAAGGCACTGACCGAAATAAAACAATATCTTGATGCCAGCGTAGGAAAAAGAATTAAGCTTAAAGCAAACCGTGGGCGCAAAAAGGTTGTGGAACGGTTAGGAGTATTGGAACAAACCTACCCTCACATCTTTGTAGTTAAACTGGACGAAAAGCGTAATGCAGCCAGAAGGGTGTCTTTTAGTTATACCGACATTCTTACAGAAACAGTGGAGCTTACTATATACAAAGATAAAGACCATGAGGAAAAAGAGCAGATTGTTTAAAGGCAAGGGGACACACCTCTGTCCTCCGCTAAGAGCTGTTGGGGATCCAACAGCTCTTTTAATTTTAAAAAAAAACACCAAAATTAAGAAAATGATGTAGCAGCTTGCTTGCCTCCTAAATATTATAGACTAGGATCAAATCCTAGAAATAAAAATATAAGGAGGTTATTAAGATGGCAGATGAAATTCGTCCGGGTGTATGCCCTGTGGAAGGCTGCCCCCCGCCGACCCGGATAGAATGTATTGTGGTCGACAAAGTATACGACAGCTGCTTCCAAGTTGAAGACAGAACCAGAACCACTACAATTACCACCGGACTCACTGGCCAATTCCCAACAGGTACTTTTACTGTAGGTCAGGTAGTACCATGTAGTTTAACTTCGGGTCAACAAATCTCTTGTACGGAAGTGAGCAGAGTCCCGGCAGGTGATGGCTTTGTCACAGTCACAGTACTGGTTTCAGTACCTTTGACACTGACAAACCCCAACGCTGCTACAGAAACAGTAGACAGGGTATTTACATTTACTAAAACAGCAACACTTTGTTGCCCAGAAGGAGTAACCCCGGATTGCTCAGAAAGCACTCTGCTGTTCTGTAACTGTGTAGTTTCTTCAGTAGGCATAGACTCGATTGAAGTAACCTGTGATTTTGAGGTTTGCATGATCTTAAAGTGCATCCTTACAGTACAACTATTAGTACCTAGCTATGGTTTCTGTGTGCCGGCGCCGTGCATTACCCTTCCCGGCGTTTGCCCGCCGACACCGCCACCACAATGTTTCTAGGATAGATCCTAAAAATGCAGACCAACGGTCTGCATTTTTTTCGTGTGTCGTAACTTTTTTAAAAGAAGCACCACAGGGTGTCTCCCTTGAGGGGGAATCTGGAGGTTTTCAAGGGAGAGGCCTCCTTCTTTACAAAAAACACAATTCCCGGACTGCTGCAGGAAAGGAATTGTATTTTTGTTTTTTTAACCTTCCAAGACTTGAGCTAATTCTTTAACACGGTCAATGTGGGCAGCAGGTGAATTAATCGGGTTTCCGTTGGATTCTCCAGCATGGTGGCTGTTGTTTGAATTGTTTGGTGAAGCCATATCAGAAAACAGATTTGAGTGAAAAGTGCTTTTACTGCCAAGTGTCTGTTTTTTGGGGAGAGGTGTATCATTCAATAGTTTATCGGCCTCCCTGTTAAATCTTGACACCGCTGCGTGCCGGTTCTTTTCGTTGTTAGCTCTAAAAAAGCCCTGAGTTACATTTGACGATTGCATTGCATTATTTTTTAAATACTCTAGAATGTATGTAGGCTGGATTGAAGGCTGGGAATTCCTAATAAAAGTATAAACCGGACCTTCGCCAAGTGAAATCAAAGGGTTAAAAAAGGCGCTTTTACGTTTCTTTTTTCTCTGGACAGTTTCCGTTAGTTGACTCGCCTTAACGTTTTTATCTCCAGTTGCGGACATTTCGGCTGCGGGTTCCGGGGAAGGTGCAGGGAAATCATTTGCAGCGCTGGGAGACGTTTCCATTGTTAAAGCAGAGGTTATTTCAGCTGACTGAGTCTCAGTAACCGTGCAATTTTTAGCGATATCCCAATTATCAACAGAACTTATAGGTAGTTCTGGCTCAGGGGAAGGAATTGCCACTGCTTCGGAGGTAACATTGGCAATTTCGGGTGTATCTTCACAGGTTTTCTTTTTAGTTTTTTTTACTACGGTTAGACATTCCCCTAAACGTTTTAATTCCTCAGAGCTAACTTCTTGGCCATAAGTACAAATAATATTTTGCACAAAGCATTTTGTAAGTCCCTCTAAAAAGTTTTCCATCACCTCTACACTGCTGAATTCTGCCAAAACGGTAGGCACATCAGAAAAAATTATTTTTCGGTATTTAGAACAAGTTAAATGTTCAAAGTATGAGGCTAGTTCCGTAGTAAAAGACAGATTGTTTTTGCAAAACTGCTTAATTAAACCTGCGATAAATCTTAGGCTTTCTTCTCTTCGCTTGAGGGAGTAATAAAATCGAATTTCTGCATTGTTTTTGCTTTTTCTTTGTTCCGCAAGGCCAATGGCAATTTGCGCTTTTAGCACTTTTAACAAACCGGGATTTAGCCTGGGACCTGGTTCAATAATGACTAAAGCGGCATGTTCCGCAAGCGTTAAACGTAGTTTTTCCACAAACTTATTGAGAATTACACCGTTATCCAGAGGTTTAATCACAATCGTATTATCTCTAAGAGGAGGAAATATTTCTATTCTGTCGTTTTTATGCTGATAACTGATTGAAACGGCGGAACAGGCGGTCAAAAAAGGTTGTATCTCCTCATCCTCCAAAGAGATAAAAGCCTCGTCTCCTAAATAAACAGTTTTCATGCTGATCCCTCGCTTTATTTAAATCTACTATTTATGCTATGCGCAAGGAGGCGGGAGTGCGATGCTTTTTTTATTCAATTTGTGGCGACTTGCAGTCAAATGGAATATTATAAACTATAGCCTACCCTGCAGGCTGACCAGTCACCAGCAGCAGTTTTTCAAGTAATGTGGTTAGTAATTAGTCCTCAGCACGCAAAAATAAATTGCATTAAAGAATAGCATGCAACTAACCACTAAAGTCCGGGGACTGGCTGTAAAGTCATTACATAGCAGGGAGGTGAATTTGATGAGCTGGTATAGAAACTACTTGCTTACTACCAGACGTCAGATATTTATTTTGCCTGATCTTAAAAATGGCAAAGATGAACAGGAGATAATTTCTAGGCTGGCGGTTGAGCCAGGGCATATTAAAACTGCTTTGGATTTAACAAGAAAAACATTGGAAGTTACTGCAGATTTACACAAATTCACAGCCAACATCCCGCAAATATTAGAGCAATTAGGTTACAGGGTCATGAGTTTTGAGCCTCCAAAACCCAGAAAAGGCGGCTGAGGCTGTAAGAGATAAGCAGTTTGCTTATGTTATAATTTTCAGTGGTTTAGAAAAAAGATTTAAATAGCCTGAATTTCGAGCACATATCGCTTTTTAATCACCAAAACAGGAGTATCTTACATTGAAATTGCTGAAAAAGCTCGCAATTTAGGCTTAATTGACTTCTTGCTGCTGAGCAGAGTTGATAACTCTGAGTAGCTTACAAACAGGGGTTGTTGTAATGAACAGCCGTAGATAGAGCTCAGACAAATTTTAGAGGTTGGTTGATCGTTAATAGTATAAACTTCGTTAAAAAATGCGGGAGAGAACAGAGAGCTTTGCTTCGGCAAGGTCCAGTTTTGACCCAAATCAAAGGAATAGCTGTAGTAAAAGCAATCTAAGCTATTGTAGATTAAAAGTAAGTTATTTGTTTCCATTGCTAAACATAGGTTTGGTTTAACAGCAGGCGCAATGGGTCCAATCTTTCGCAAGCAGTGTTCCATGGTCTGCAAACTGATTTTTAAACAGTAAAGCAAAGGGCTGTGAGCAGCTTTTTCCTGCACTAGGATGAGCAGCGAATCTTCTACAACCCACTGCTTGATTATGGCAAAGTTTTTATCCTGCCATAGCAAACGGTTTCTCTCGATAACTCCGGTTTCTGCAGAAAACACCGAGGTCGAAACAGAGCAATTTAGGTTGTTTTTTAAATGCACATAAATGCTGGAGTTGTTGCAGGTAAAAAAGATGGGAACAGCTCCAAGATCCTGCGCTTGGAGGGAGGTGACCGGTAATTCTCTTGTAGCAGTCATGGTGACGAAGCTAAACCCGGCTTGGGTTTTTGCCAGCACAGACAGGTCGTTAGTTGAGTGCACAAACGTCTTCAGGTGTTCCCATTGGCTGAAGGGCAGTTCTCTCTTTTGCCAGACAGACCCATCCCAAGAGGCGCAATAGGCTTTGCCATCGACGCATTGTACAAATAGATGAAGCTTGTTTTTATAGTCTATTGTTGGTACACATTTTGTTATTGAGAACACTTGATGGCTATTTAGTGTCAGGCTGTAACTCATTTCGTTTGCTTCCGTGCAAAATTGCCAAAGGTCCTTTGCAGGTGATACCAAGTTTTGCAACATTAGCAACACCTCGTTTTAAAGCCTATCTTTAAATCATATTTGCCAAACTGCAAAAGTATACCGCAAATCATAAAAAGACTGAGCTTATTGCCCAGTCTTTTAAGAAGTGCACGCTTCCTACTGCATGATAAACAGCTGTGTAACAATTACCCCGTATTTGGTATGAGCTACACCTATTCCTACATGAGTATAGTATGACCTCAGAATATTGTCTTTATGGGGTTGGCTGGCCATTAACAGTTTATGGGCTGTTTGTACATCTCTGGCTTGAGCCAGGTTTTCGCCTATGGCGCGATAGCTAATACCAGCATTAGAAACCATCTTGGTAAAGGAACCATGAGTCGGGGAAGTGTGGGAAAAATAATTATTATCCTTCATATCCTGGCTTTTCTTTTGAGCAATTTCCATCAGTCCCTCATGAATCTTTAAAGGCTTCAGACCGGCTTTTGCCCGTTCCTTGTTTATGAGGTCGACCATCAGCTGCTGCTCGCCACTAATTGCAGCGCTCGGTTGTGGGGCGGGCGCTGAGCCTGAATTGGTTGGGGGAGCCGGAGCATTACCCGGTTGCTTGGAAGGGTTTATCCCTTTTGTAGGCGTGTCGCTGCTAGCTTGTTGGTTGCGCAATTGGAGAATCCGTTGAGCGTACCACGAGGCATTGGCAGGTACAAGATGAATCTGCATAAATACTATGGCACCAAGGCTGAGGACCGCTAAAGGTTTAAACAGGCATTTCTTCATATTGAGCCTCCCTCTATAATCTTTAATTTTCTTTGAAAATCTCGCTTAATCTTAGATTTTCATTTGTACAAAGTCAATCCTCTTGGACAATATGCCTATTTTTGTATATATCTGGATTAACAAGTGTATACCGACAGAATATGCGTCTTTTAAACGTATTTCGGCCATGTAATCCACTTGTTCTCCGGTGGCAAACCTCCCATGTCTCACAGGGTCTGTGCCCCTAAATTCCTTCGTACTGCCTGCCCATGAGGTGGATGTCAGCCTTGCTCCTTTGCTGGGTCAAATGCCCTTATGGATAAATTTCAACCTGACTATTCCGGCTCGCTTTGTCAATGAACGTAATCTTTAATTAAGCAAGGTTTTTTTACATTTCCAGCACCGCTTGATTGCTTGTTACATTGCAGGAGTTTGACTGTCAAGGGGCCGCGATAGCGGCGACGCAGTCTTTACCCTTGACTGGCAAACGGATGAAATGTAACATTGTCAGTTGCGGTGCGCTTTTTAGGCGGCTTCCTGTAATTCTTGCCTTCTTATATCACTCATCATTTTTTGTGGGTCATAAGCTACGCCTTTTCTCAGTAAGGTGTAAAATATCCTTATGAGCTTACAGCATAAGAGTACTAGCGACTGTTTCTTTTTGAGCGGGTTCTGTGGCCTTGTTGTGTAGTACTGGTGTAGTTCTTTAAATTCGTTGTTCTTAGCCACTATGGGCATAATCCCTTGAAATAACAACGATCTTAGCCTTTTTCGCCCTCGTTTGCTAATAGTTGTTTGGCCCTTATGCTTTCCTGAGCTATTTTCTTTCAGGCTTAGTCCCGCCAGCTTCTGTACCTGCTTTGGATGTTCAAACCTTGTAATATCCCCTACTTCAGCTATAAACCCTGCTGCTGCTATGAGGCCTACTCCCTTGATTTTTAGCATTTCTTCAATACCGGGAATCTGCATGGCTAATTCTTCTATTAGAGCCATTGTCCTTTCATATTGCCTCTGCAGCATTTCATATTCTTCTAGTAGTGTGGCAAGTTCATTTTGAGCTGCTCTTAATCCTTCTCGTACTCCTACTGATATCTTTGCTGCCTCAACTAGTTGGCTGGCTCGTCTAACTCCAACAGCTCTGCTGATTTCTTTTCTCCAGCTGGCAACTATGCCTTCGACGCCTTTTTCAAGTACTTTATCCGGTGTTGGAAACTCTTTTAGCGTTACTATTGCTGCTTTGCCTTCCCAATCCCCAAAGACTCTGTTGAACTCCGGGAAATATATGCTTATCCAGCGTTTAACTCTGTTTCGGATGCTGTTAAGCTGCTTCACTAATCTTAAGCGGGTTTCCATTGCATTTCGTAAATCGCTGTAAATTCCTTCGGGAATGTACGGTTCCATGTATCGACCGTCTTTTACCAGCATGGCAATGGTTTTTGGGTCCTTTCGGTCATTTTTGGTCGGATTATTATCATCCAATTCTTTGCTTCGCTTTACGTGAAACGGATTCACTAGTACTATTTTCAGCTGGTGATCCTTAAGATGCTGGGCAAAGGTAAACCAATAGTGTCCCGTAGGCTCCATCCCAACCATTACCTGCTGCTTCTGCTGTTGTTTTGCCACACTTTTTACCCACTCAGAAAATGTCTTGAAGCCGTTGTTGTCATTATTGAATTTTAGTAGCTTAGCTAGTTCTACGCCTCTGTAATCGAAAGCTCTGGCGTAATTTGTCTCGCTAGCTACATCTACACCAATGATTAAAGTCTTTTCTGTTATTTGCAAAATTCTTGAGTTCTGGTTATACTTCATATTGAGTACCTCCTCTGTTATTTAAGGGTCGCTAGTTAATCGACACCTCGACACCTCGTATGTTAACAGGAGGTACTTCTTTTTTCAAAGCTCATTTTAATTCATTACAGGAATGCTCCTTTAATGCAGGGGACAAACTGCTTATGTCCCGACTAATGTGATAGCTGTATTATAAAAGCTTTTCTTTTATACGACAAATTTGCTAAATCTTGTTAAGGAGGATTTGTTCAAGTCAGGTTAACCAGACTGCTGGTTATTCAAAATTTAGTACTTTTCCTATAAGATGTAAATTATTGGATTAGTTGTTTGCTGTAACTTTTCCGCCCGACATTTAATAAATATAGAATAGATTAACGGTTAGGGGGCTAATGCATGGCTATGATACTAATATTTAGTTTCATTGCATAATTTGTGTAAGGGGTGAATGCAGTGGAACCGAAAACAAGGATTTGGATTGATGCCCGAAAGGAAAATTTGCAGAACAAAGACATAAAAGAAATAATATATTGCATCGAAGATATACACAATGAAGAACGCATCAAACAAGTTTTTCAAGCAATAGGGTATTATGTTTTAAATTTGGCAATTGTTCAAGGAAATAGCTTACAGGTTACCTATGATCCAAGCAGAATAACTCCTTCATTTATCGATTACCTGCTTCATAAAAATGCAATACCCTTTAAACGTCAGGGTGGCTGAAGCTAGTACCGTAAGCAGTTGCTTACCGGGGGTGGAATCTTGACTTTGGATAAATTTAAATCACGACGAACGGATAGTTTACTGACGGGCATTAAGCCCCACAGCACCTGTTCTGTTGCTGAAGCTCCAATAGATGTATCGATTACCATGATCATTCCCAATATGGACACAGAAGAGGACTTTAATCTCATTTCAAGCGCACTGCTGGAGCTTAAGGGAGTAAACAGCGTGAGTCCGCTACTGCGGTGCAAAAGGATAGAAATCAATTTTAACCCAATAAAAATAGGTTTAGAGACAATCGCTCACTGCATAGGCATGCTGGGGTATCGCTACATTAAGCGTGTCTGAAAAAAGTGCTAAGCGCCAGTTTGGCGCTCCTAAAAGGTGCACCCGCACCTTTTTTACGTTCGTTACGCTTAAATAAAAATTATACTTACGCCACCGCTCAACAGTCTAACCAAACCGCAGCACCAACCAAAACGGCCCCATAAACCGCGGGGATGACAGCTAATGAGGCATTAATGGTTAAGCTTATAAACGAGGAACGTACAAAAGCCGGGCTAAAACCTTTAGAGGTGGATATGCGCTTAGTGCAAACTGCTAGGGCAAAGAGCCAGGACATGATCAGCAACAATTATTTCGGGCATAACTCGCCGGTTTACGGCAGCCCTTACCAGCAGATGAAAGCTGCGGGTATCGATGACTATTCGGTGTTAGGCGGGGAAAATATCGCCGGTAACTCTTCAGTTGAGGCTGCACATAAAGCATTCATGAACAGCCCGGGACACTGGGCTAATATTTTAGACCCCAGGTATACTCATCTAGGTATTGGGATTGTTAGCGGAGGACCTTACGGGATGATGATTACTCAGCATTTTGCCGGAAAGTAGATTTGTTTAAACCCACAACACTAGTCTCGCCAGGGAAGCAGGTTTGGCCTGGGGTCGAGGATTGACTGATACTGTTCCGCCACTCCGTACCGGCTGTCAGGGTCCAGTGCTTTATAACGGAAATATTTTTTCAACCTGTCTTCCGGTTTTAACCAACCCAGGTGTTTAATTCGCAGCTCACTGTTTTCTCCTTTAAAGGAGTCAATATTTACAGGAAACCGCCCGCAGTGCAGCGGCGTCTCTTTCCAGGTGTAATTAAAATCCGGGATATACCTTACCATAAAAGGGCGATACCATTTGTGGGCACTCCAGTAAGCATCTTCGCGATAATGACTTTCGTCCCACATGTCATACAGGCGGAAGGAATAGTAGTACACATCAGGGCGCCGGGCCAGTTCCTTTAAAACAGCTGGCGCCCGTTCCTCAAAAATTTCATCGGCATCCAAAATCAAAATCCAGTCAGGTCCTGTGCCTGCCGCCATTTCCCAAAGCTGTTTTCTCAAGACAATTTCGTTGTGAAAATGAGGTCCGTTGTTGGAATGGATGATTAGCGGGATGCCTTGCAGCGCCTGCCTGCAGACTTCAACCGTATTATCTTCGCTGGCATCGTCCAGGATAACTGCTGCATCAATATACCGGGCCGCATGTTGGAGCACTCTTGTCAAGTACCTGTCAGCTTCATTCCTGACCAGCATGGCTAAAGTTATCCTGCTTCCTTTTTGGGGGGTTAAATGGACAGGAGCCGGCTTTACGCCTATTTGCTGCTTGTATTCATCCAGTCCTGCCAGCTCCGACTCCCGGTAAATATGGTAAGGAGGGTAATGGGTGTCGGCATAAAGCTCTAACCCTAAGGCAGCTGCCCGGACGCAAAAATGGCGGTCTTCGCCAATTAGACCCAAATTGTAGATCTCCTTAAACGATACTCCCCTGGCCAGTGCACTTCTGCTGATCAGGGTACAAGCCCCCAATCCCCCTACCTTATAAGTGCCGGGAATTTTTAGCTGCTGCAAAAATTCCCCGCTCCTTTGCCTTATCTCTTCTTCGGTTAACTCCTCTCCCCTCTTGGCGTGATAGAGCCGATAGTTGTCACTAAGCCACACTTGGGGAAGCGGTTGAATCCCCGGTACCCATTTCGTCCAAAAAACCTCAGCCACTATATCCTTGCCCAAGACAGTTAAATGGCTTAAGGTCTTAGGATGAATGTAAAGGTCCGAATCGACCAGAAAAAGAAAGTCGTATTCTTCCTTTAAGGCTAAGTCTATAAATTTATTTTTAAAAGTGGCCACTTTCCAGATCAGGTCTTCCCGCCAGTGGTGGGTGGTTTCATCGCACAGGTAAGCATCCTCCCCATGGGAAGCAAGTATCCGGACATTGTCTTTTCCCTCTGCAAATTTGTTTAACAAGTCATGGTCGTTATGATCATCTATAAAGGCAAAATCCACGGTTAGGCCTGAGGTGTCCAACCGTTCCAAGGACTCCAAAAATTCGGCCAGAATACTTTCTTTCTGCCGAACAGGGCTCGCTATTAACACCCGCTTCTTCACAAACACACCTCCCCTTGCTCCACTAGCTGCCAACCATATTATACGGAGACGGCGCATAAGCCGCGCAGATTTCGTGAACACAGAGCAGCAGCAGTTGTTCCAAAAGCAGCCTCATTTGTTTTTTGGCGGGAAAGAGAGAGCAGTCCAGCCCGGCATACAGGGCCGCAGCTACGCAGCGCATTTCTTTCCCTGCAGCCATAACATAATTGATAACGTTTTCTTTCTGGGCTGAATTGGCTAATTTGAACAGTGTTGACAGAAAAGTTTCACTTAAGGAAACCAGCTCCTGATTGCAGATGTCATCCAGAAGCAAATGGTACAAGGAGAGCAGCAAAATCACTAAGGCCAGGGGTATCTCTCCAGCTTCAATCAGCCCCAGCCCAATTGCTTTTTTTACTGCAACTGTAGTGAACCGGCACAGTTCATTAAAATAGCACCGTCCGCTGCCGCTTTGCATAATCCCCAGCACCTGTGTCAATGGATAAAGCAGCCCGGGAGACCGGCTGAGGGCCGCCAAATACGCCTTCACTGCTTGTTGATAATGTCCAGCCAAGTTATAGGCGTCTCCTAATAAACTCAATATTTTACAGTCGGGGATAACTTTGCTCTCTGGAGCTTCAAGTGCTTTATTCAGATCTGCAGCGGCTTCCAGGCAGCGCCCCGTGCTGAGAAATGCAATTCCCCGAAGCAGCAGCAGGTCAGGGTGCTCAGGAAACACCTCCAGTGCTTTACTGGTATAGTTACACAGCTCATATATCCTCCCCAGTTTAAAGTAACCCAGGGCGGCAATGAGAATTGCATCCTGAAAATACCCTTCTGTTCCCCTCATGAGCTTAATGGCTTTTTCCAAACAGACCAGCCCCGCATCGACCTCATCCCGCTGGTAGTGTTCCAGGGCTAAACAATATAAAAGAAACGGGTCATCCGGCTGCCTGATTAATTCCCTCTTGATAATCAGTGTATTGCGTTTGAATTTGTCCTTTTTGCGCAGCTGTGTATCTAAATAGCCGTAATGGTTAATTATCAGGGGCGCCTGAACCAGACCGCGCCCCCGGTTGCCTTCCAGGATTGACGAAGTCACCTGTTCGTGGATAGCACCTCGAAAACGGTACTCCGGCTTATTCCTAAACAGCCTGACTGCTTGGTCCCAGGCTACTTCCTGGCCATCTCCCAAAAAGCTTTTGATCTGGAGGAAAAAGCCCTCCACCTCTTGGCAAGAGAGCAGCCGGGCAAATTCCTGCGTAGAAACATCTTGCAAAACCTCATCACAGTCCAGCACCAATATCCACTCGGAAGATGCCTGCTCCAAAGCGTAATTCTTGGCATGGGCAAAATTTTGATTCCAGGGATAATGAAAAAGCAGGGCCCCTGCCTGGGCGGCCAGCTCAGGTGTCCGGTCCTGCGAACCGGTGTCCACAACTATGATTTCCTCCACTAGATGCTGCACGCTTTTAATGCTTTTTAAAATCATTTCTTCTTCATCTTTGGCGATCATACACAAGCTGACGGTGGGTTTTTTATTCATCCTGTCACTTTCCTTTTAAACCAAACTTATTTGCACAAAAGCTTCGCCAGTTTCCCGCCCGCTGTCCGTAGCACTCAGCCAGACTCAAGCAGCCCTCGGCAGAAATATTCGTGCATAATGCTTCCAAGCCGCTCTTCAGCTTAAAGTAGAAGGAGTCCGCTTCGCTGCTCCGTTCCGGCAGATAATAGCTGCAGAGATCAAAGATTTTGATCAACTGTTCCAGGACATCCTCTTCCCGTATTTTCAACGGGCAAATTGGCATGGTACCTTTATCCAGTACCTGGATTAAACATAAAAAGGCATGGCCCAGGCACCTGGAGTCGGATTGCTTCCACAGAGCTAACGCAAGAGTCCTTGCCTGCGTAAATTCGCCCAAAAGCAGATGCGCCAGGAGGCAGTAAATAGAAGCCTCAGCCCTTAAAACTTTATCCTCTGAGACAGTATTTAACAACTCAAGACCCTGCCGTGCCCTGCCGGACAGGACAGCATATTTAGCCAAATCCAGCTTCAGTTCTCGAGCTACTTCTGCCGACGCTTTGAAATCTGCCAGGCAGCTGTAGGCGAGGTTTGCATAACCTGATATAAAAAACAAGTTGGCTGCCTCCTTGGCCATTTGAGCATCGGCCAATAACCCCTTCTCCCGCAAATAAGCCAGGGTAGCCTTGGGTCCGTGTGCAGTACAGAAGAGCATAAAGAGGTTGTAAAGGGGATAAACATAGTGCGGATTAGCCTGCAGCGCTTTTTCATAATTTTCTTTTGCCTCTTCCTTCTGGCCCAGCATTTCAGTACAATAGCCCAGATGATAATAGGCTAAAAAGCTTTCCGTCCCGTGTAAATGACTGTAAAGCGCCGGAGGTGAACCGCAAAGTACTGCCTGTTTGAGCCATTTTACTGCCAGCTGGTACTCCTTTTTTTCTTCAAAAAGCACCCCGCCCAAATAGTAAATGTCGGTATAATCAGGGTACTTTATATCAGCTTCCAGGCAGAGACAGATTGCCTCCTCCAGCCTGCCTAAAGCCTGTAAACACATAATTAGATAGCGTAAGGCAGGTGCGCGAAAAAGCAAATGCTCATCAGTAAGCTGTTCATAGCTCTGCTTTAAATAAGGCAAGGCCTTTTGGGGTTTTCCCAGCATCAGCCACTCCACTCCCAGGTAATACTGCAAAAAAAGGTTGTCAGGTTCCCGGGAACATGCCTTTTTCAAGAGTGCCAGGTTTCTTTCCCTTTTGCGGTTTCTCTCTTTGGTCGAAAGCAGCTTGTGCCTGATGCTTGGCCGGTCTGCCACCCCTACAACCCCTCGTTCTTGCACCACAACCTGTTCATGGATTTTGCCCTGAAAAAAGTAGCGCCCGTTGTTACGAAACAGCCGCAGCACGTGAAATATATTGTATGCCCCGGAAGAATCGGCGGTCGGATAATGGAGGGATAAGAGATAAGCTTCTACATTTTGCCCTGTGTTGATCAACCGCTGCAAGTCCCCCTCCCCGGAAACCAGTTCTTCATCGGCGTCTAAAGAAAGAATCCATTCGCCGCTGGCCTGCGCCAAAGCAAAATTGCGGGCGGCGCTAAAGTCGCCTTCCCAGGGATAGCGATAAATTTTATCTGTGAACCGGCTGGCAATTTCTACTGTGTTGTCCGTTGAGCCTGTGTCTACGATTATGATCTCGTCTACATGCCCTTGCACACTCTGCAGACATTTTGGCAGTTTTTTTTCTTCATCTTTAACAATTAAGATTAACGTGATGCGCTCTTTCACGAGGTTGCAGACACCTCCCCGGTCAGCTTCTTAAACACCGGGGCCTCGGGATATTTCCGCAGCGCCTCGTCTAATATTTGCCTGCGCTGTTCATCGTACAACCGGATCAAACTGATATAATGCCGAGGCTCATCTGGGCTGAATTCGATAGCACGCTGGTAGTGCTGTTCGGCTTCAAGATAGCTGCCTTTTTCCCGGCAGATCTCTGCCAGAAGGTAATAGGCCTTCCCGTCCTGTCTTTGCTCCACATATTGGCGAAGAAGGTTTTCGGCTGGCTCAATCTGTCCATAATCATAAAATGCTTGGGCAATGGTCAGAAGGTGCGGTTCCAAAGATTCCGCGTGAACTCCGTTTAAAATATCCAGCGCTTTCTCAAGTTCTTTCATATAAAGCAACCTGAACAGGATATCCAGAAACAGCGCCATTCCGTCCTGCCCCAAAAATACCTGGCTAACCTCTTTTTTCCCCTGCAAACTGTCAATTAAACTTAAGACATTAGCCGTATCCTGGGCCAAACCCAGGGAGTGCAACTCAGCCAGTAAAGTCCGCACCTTGCGCTTCTTTCCCTGGAGCCAAAAGATAATCAATTCATTTAACTTGACCAGCGGGTAGAACTCACTTTCCCTGGTATAGGCCTCTAGAATTCGCAGTGCTTCCAGGTAGCGCCGTTCCTGGATGAGGCAAATGGCTCTCCACAGCCTGACCCCAGAGGAGTCCAAGCTTTTTTCCAAATAGTGCAAAGCTAACCCGTAGGCCCCTTGGCGCAAATATATTTCGGCCATTGCCTGGTTAGCGTGAGGCGTGCAAAATTCACACACTTTTTCCAGGCATTCTTTGGTATACTGGGGATTTTGCCGGGGGTTGAGAATCCGGACCATACTTTCTAAAGCAGGAATAAAATTTGGATTATCACTTATGCTGGCAATGTAAAACCTCAGCGCCTCTTCATAATCTAAAAAGGTTTGGGCGATTTGCCCCAGGTGGTAATAGGCCCGAAAGCCCCTGATCCCGGCAAAGGATGCATATTGGGCGGGCTGTTCAGGCATGGATATGGCTTTTAACAAATATTCATAAGCTGAGCTGTACTGCTTTAATTCCAGGTAGAGCAGCCCGGCATAATAGTATAAGTCGGCGTAGTTGGGAAAAAACTTAAGGCCCAGTAAAGCCACATTCAAGGCTTGGGCCGGCTGGGCGGCTGACTGGTAAGCCAAGACAATATACCTAAGCAGCTTAGGTAGATAAATCGTGTTAGGATCTATGCCGTTGGCCGCCCTTATTAATTCCAATGCCGCTTCCTCATATCTTTGAGCACGGTACAGTTCCACCCCGTAATGATACCTTAACAGCCGGTTTCCCTGCTCTTGTTCCAGTTCTTTTTCGATTATCTTTAAATTCCTGTTCTTCTTGTCTTTTTCACTGATCTGGCTGTCCAAGTAGCCGTAATGAATGATGACAAAATCCTCCGCAATCCGGTAGGCTGCTTTTGGGTTTTTCTCCAGAATCACATCGGCAATCTGTTCATGAATTGCCCCCCGAAACCTGTATTCCGGCCTGTTCCTGAAAAGGCGGAAAATTAAATCTGGACATGTTTCAGTCCATCCCTCGCTCCCGATCAAGCTGACTATTTTAACGAAATAACCCTCAACATCCTCGTTGCTTGTTAACCTGCGCAGCACTTCACAGCTCTCCCTGGGCAGTTCCTCGTCGGCATCCAGAAATAAAATCCACTCGCCGGTAGCCCCCTCAAGAGAGGCGTTCCGGGCGTCGCTGAAATTGTCATTCCAAATAAATGAACGAACAACTGCCCCTGCTTCCCGGGCTACCTGGCATGTATTATCGGTAGAGCCGGTATCCACCACAATAATTTCATCTACAACTCCCTGCACACTCTTTAAACACCTGCGCAGGTTCTGTTCTTCATTTCTCGCAATCATACATAAACTTATTTTACTCTCCATGGCCGTACACTCACCTTTGCATTTCCCTTTTCAATAATTAATATATGAAGGATAGAAAAAAACGTACAAATTCACAAACATTTCCATCATATTTTTCATACTATAGAGCAGGAGCAAAAAAAAAAAAAAGAAAGGAGGGAACATTATGCCTAACTTTAAAGTCTTTCAAGATGTACCTGACCAGGCAAGGGTAAAAATATTTGGTTCCAATGATGTGGCATTTAATACCGACTCTTCGGGAAACCTTACTATCACTTCCACCGGCTTGGCTATTACTGCTCCTGCCAACGGTCTCACTGTCACTGCGCCGGCTTCCGGTCTATCCATCACGCCGCCCACCGGGGGGCTGTCCATTACACCGCCGACCAACGGCCTCTCCATCACCAGCACCGGCTTGGCTATTACTGCCCCTGCCAACGGTCTCACTGTCACTGCGCCGGCTTCCGGTCTATCCATCACGCCGCCTACAGGGGGGCTGTTAATCACCACTACAGGCCTGGCAGTTGCTACCGCAACAACGGACGTATCGGCTACCAGGGCAAACATCACGGATACCGCTGGCACACCTGACACGACTTATACTGTGCTGGATTTGAAAACATGGACTTTTGGCGTAGTCAATAATTCTCTCGTAGCAAATGCCCAGGCACTGGTCACACTCCAGATCAGCCCGGACGGAACAACCTGGAATGACCATGTTGGCCCGGTTACTATTAACCAGAACGCACTGCAAACTTTTGTATCATCCATCTTCTTGAAATACGCTAGACTTTATTACAGCGCTGTCAGCGCCGCCAGTGCCGTAACTTTAAACATCTTTTTCCAAGGACAGTCCTAAAGTGGGACATTCCTTAACAGTTTCTCTCGTCGATTGGGAACATTCTGCGGCAACCATGTTATATTCATCGGAATTGTGTCCCCTGACCTTATAAGATTAGGGAAGATATCTATCTTCCCTAATACATAAACAAGAATAAAAGCATTTTATGCGCCTTAAAGCATATAATAATGTGATGGTATATCAGTTAAGTTATTGAGAAACAGCCATAACCTGTATTTTAAGGGGGCAGCGGCATGATCGGCTCTCAGTGGACAACGAAAGATGCAAAGAAAATCCCCCGCAAACAAGACCCCGCGTATGACATAACATGCATAGCTGCTAACACAGTAATTGGCAACTGCTACAAAGAACTTCAAAAGGAGTTCACTTTTGAAGTTCCTTTTTACAATTTACAATACTGCACAGACTGCCAATGCCTCCCCAAACCGGGAACCGAACGGATAATTTATTGGGAAAGCAAACCGACAGCACAAGCCTGCGTCCACAATGTTTTTCTGTGGTTAGCAAAGTCTTTCACCTTCATCTTCCGTTGTCCTACAGGCGACATCACTTTTAGCAAAGAACTCGTCTTCCCGGTTTATTGCGCCTTGCCGGTAAGCAGAAGCGGTGATTTTCAGCTTACAGCAAGTGCGACTCCGTTTAACATTCTCTGTTCTTTCAGCGCAGGAGAGAGCGCTTTTGCCAGGTTTCAAGGAGAGCAGTTCGGGGAACAATTCGGCTTTGCTGTAGCATATAACCCTGAGCCCTCCTCAATCGTAATCGGCTCTCCCTCGGCAGCAAACGGAAATAGAAAAGATGCAGGCAAGGTAACGGCCCTCTCACCGCAAACAGGAATTAAGCTTTTTGCCAAGTATGGGGACAACCAAGATGACAACCTGGGTTTTGCCCTTGACGCAGGTTTAAAAATGAGCGGGATTATCTCTAATAATATCCTGACAGGTGCACCCTGGAGCGGAACAGGTATTTTAAAATGGGCGGGATTAATACAAATTCTTGCTGGTAACGATGGAACTACCCTGCTGGAAATCGCGCACACCACTCCTGGGGATGAATTCGGCTGGTCCGTGTCCTGGGCCGGTGATCTGGATGGGGATGGAACCACGGACTTTCTTGTAGGGGCCGCCTCAGCCTCACCCGGCGGGAAAGTCAACGCCGGCAGTGTTTTTGCCATTTCAGGGGCTTCCGGCGCTGTACTTTATCGTCTGGATGGCCAAAATCCCGGAGATGTCTTTGGGTATGCTCTGGCCGCCATTGGAGATATTGACGGCGATGGCGTTCCCGATTTCGCCGTAGGCGCGCCGTTTGCTTCACCTTCAGGTCTGGATCAGGCCGGGATTATTTATGTCTATTCGGGGCAAAACGGTGCCTTGCTTTACAGTATAGAAGGCGCGGAATATAACGCCGGCCTCGGGTTTTCCCTCAGCCCTTTGGGAGACATCAACGGAGACGGCATCCCTGATTTTGCTGCAGGTGCCCCGGATAGCTCCTCCGGCGGAAAGACGGGATCCGGATCAGCCTACATATTTTCCGGGATGGACGGATCTGTACTGCTGAGCTTCCACGGTCCTGTCAGCGGGGAAGAATGCGGGATAGCAGTGTCGGCTATCGGCGATTTGGACGGTGACGGCCTTCCCGATCTGGCAGTTGGAGCCCCTAGCGCTTCTCCCAATAATCAACAATTTGCCGGCCGGGTTTATTTGGTTTCCAGCAGCAGCGGTCAAGTCCTACGAGTCCTTGAGGGAAAAGACCCTTGGAGCCAATTTGGCTGGTCCGTGGCCAGTGTGGGAAAACCGGACTCAAACCAGATTTTTATTGGTTCTCCGGGAAATGACTCCGTATATGTTTATCAATATCAGGCATACAAGGTCCAATGCAATATGAATCTGCGCGTAACGGTAACCGCACTGCAAAAAACGGATATCTTAATTCCTGCCGTAGTTTGCTTGTGAAAAAGTTCTGTATAGGGGACGAAAAAGGACTGGTTGCGAGAAACAACCAGTCAAGCAGGTTAGAAGATGGCACTTTTGGAAAATACTGCTTCCAATCTTAATATATGTATTTAGTGCCAAAATGTTGCCTTGTTAATTATTTTTGTCGAAAGGAGAATGGTAATTTTGAGTAGTGAAATCATTGTTGGCGCAATTGCTTTAGCCCTGGGGGTAATTATCGGCAGTTCATATTGGGACCTAAAACTTAAAAGTTTGGCAAACTGGATTAAAAAGACCATTCCAGGCTCGCAGCTTGAACCTATCTTGGGAGATATGCTGATAGAGCTAGGCCGGGAGCTAAAAAATGGTGAAATCAGCGCGAAACAAGCTTTTGGAAAAATAAAAGGAATGTTAAAGGCAAACACTTATATCCAGCGCTTCCACACTCCTGAAAAATAAAGAAATAAGCCTCCTGCTCTTACTATCCCTAGTTTTGCCAGAACAACGTTTTTTTAAAACCGGGTTTAACTAACTCGGATTACGGAAAATTCCGGAAAGCAAGTCACTAGTGAAGTATACCGTTAATTTGCCCGCCGAAAGGCCCATAAACCGTCAGCCAACCTGGCAAATTCCTCTAAACTGAGGGTTTCGCCCCGTCGGCTGCCTTCTATCCCGCAGGAATCAAGAATGTCAAGCAGTTCACCTTTTGTAATAAAGCCAAACTTGTTATTTAGTGCATTTAACAGGGTTTTTCTACGTTGGGCAAAGGCCCCTTTAACCACTTGAAAAAAGATGACTTCATCTTGGACCGTAACAGCCGGTTTTTCCCGCATCTTTAATTTGATAACTGCAGAAGCCACATCGGGAGCAGGCAGGAAGGACGAGGCAGGCACGTGGGTTATAAGGCTTGCTTCAGTATAATACTGTATAGCCACTGACAAAGCCCCGTAGTCTTTTCCGCCCGGGTTAGCGACCATGCGCTCCGCTACTTCCCTCTGCACCATAATTACCATGGATTCGATTCGATATTGATGCTCCAGGAGATGCATAATGATGGGAGTGGTAATATAGTAGGGCAAATTAGCCACCACTTTGTATTTCCCCTGCCTTCTATCGGGGAAATTGGCAGCCACTGCTTGGTCCAAATCCAGTTTTAAAATGTCGGCATTTATAACCCTAACATTCTTATAGCCTGCCAGTGTCTCAGTGAGAATTGGCAGCAAAGTGCGGTCCAGTTCCACAGCCAGCACCCCTCCGGCCCGGGCTGCCAGCCCCTGGGTAAGAGTGCCTAAACCAGGGCCCACTTCCACCACCACATCGCTCTTTTGCAGGTGAGCGCTGTCCAGAATCTTTTCAACAACAGATTCGTTAATTAAAAAATTTTGACCATAACTCTTTTTAATTTTAAAATTATGCTTGCGCATAATTTCTTTGATCTTGGAAATTGCGGTCAGTTCCTTCATTTTTCCTCACATTGTTCTGCATACAGCATGACTGTTGCTAATAGCTACCATGTAAAACGTCAACCTTTGTATCCGCTGCTCGTCCGCCTTCAGTTAAACTCTTCACAAAGCTCTATGGCTCGTCAAAAAGAGCAGCTACGACACAATGGACTATAATTTTTAATTCTTCAGGTGGTGGTGCGAAAAAGCATAGGGGTCTGTAAGCATTTAACTAACCTTTAGTTTAACAAATTGTTCTTGAAAATAGTCAAAAGTGAGGCGCCAGGCCTCACTCCAAGATATAAACCTTGACTTTCTTACGACCCCATTTAGCAGCCCTATCCTCGCTTTCCAAAAACACGTCAATCCGTTCACCCTGAATAGCACTGCCCACATCCAATGCCCTGCCAAAACCGTAACCCTCTATATAAAGCTTGCTGCCCAGAGGGATTACGTCGGGGTCTACAGCAACTGTTCCCACTTTGGGTATTGTTCCGGAATAGGTTCTGTTTCCGGTATGGGTGTAAGCCGTCGCCGTCACCACCAGGGACTGGCTAAACCGCAAGTTGTGGCCCCCCCTGGAAACCATGCTTAGGGTGCCGTAAGCAATCCGCCGGTTAACCGGTTTTTGCACAATTTCGCTTTTTACCACTTGACGGCTGATTTCCTTGCCGTCTTGGTATGTTATTTTAATAATCTTTCTTTCCAAGCCTTCCTTGCCTTCCTGGATGACTTTAGTTTGTCCTTTTTCCAAGCTTGCGTTGGGCTCCCTTTCAACCTGGAAAGGAATAACATTTTCCTGTACTACCTCTTTAAACCCTATTCTCTGCACAGTTATTTTGCCGGAGCTTTTTAAAAATGTCGCTCCGCTGGGACTCACCTTGTCATGGGGTCCTAAAACGATCTTGGCCTGCTTGAGAATTTGTTCTACAGTAGTAGGGGTAGTGGTAACCTGCAGCACTTTGCCATCTACCTGCACTTGCACAGGAAAAGCTCTAATTACTTGGATTGTCATGCCATCCTGTAAAGGTGTTGTAAGCTCATAGGAGACTTTATCCTCAGGAGCTAGCGTAATGCCCTGCTCAAGAAGCACCTCCCCTACCTCACTTTTAAATGTCTTAACTTGAATGGATTTGCCGTCGACCATGAGGTTTAGGTCCTTGAGAGCCCAGGCATAAGTAGTTAGCCCTAGCGAAAAAATTACAATTCCGGTGATTATGCTGATAATAATGTACTGTCGTTTCCGCTGGGCCTGAACAAGTTGCTTGCGCCAACCGCTTATCCAGGCGTTCATTTTCAACCTCCCGTAATTTACATCGGAAAATCTTCATCTCACAGCCCTCTAAAGGCTCTTTTATCTCTCTACGATTTTCCATATTTTGTTAAAAACAAGACTTAAAACGTGTAATCATATTATTTCTCTGTCAATAAAAAAATTCCTGCTTTTGCAGGAATTTTTACTGATTACTCCAAAATATAGACTTGAACAGACCTTCGCCCCCACTGCAGTGCTTCCGTCTCCGTCTCATAAAACAAGTCGATCTTGTTGCCTTTAATGGCGCTGCCTGTATCTTGGGCCGAACCGTATCCATATCCCTCTACGTATAATTTGGTACCTAAAGGAATTACTTTCGGGTCTACCGCAATTACGCCCTCGTGAGGCACGATGCCTGTGGCCGTTCTATTTCCCGTATGGGTATAGGCAGATGCTTCCATGAGGAGCATCCTCCTCCCTGCCAGTTCCCTTGAAGCATGTTTTAGCTGCTGGTCTTTAGTACCGTAAGCTATAATCTCAGGTACCGGTTCCTTGAGAATTTGCCTTTCCACAACTTTGCGCCCGGTCTCGACGCCGTCAGTGTAAATGATAGCAAATACTTCCTTTACCACTCCCTGGCTTCCCTGTTGAATAACTTTCGATTTGCCTTTGGCCAAAAATTGATCGGGCTGCCTTTTTACGGGATAAGACAAGCTGGAATTTTGCTCAATTCTTTTTTCTTCCACACGAATCACTCTGATTTTTTTGTTCGGGGTAGCTGCGTTGTTGAGGTTATGCACAACCTTATCCAACCTGCCCAACTCTATTCCAGCCAGCTCAAGGGCCCGCTCCACTGTAGGGTCGGCCAAGCGGACGGTTTTGACTACCCCGTCGAAGGAAATTTCAACGTTAACTGCCCGGGCAATGCGTATGAGCATCCCTTCGCTAATTTTGCTTGAAACAGCGGGAAACACCACATCTTCCCGGCCCAAATCGATCCCTTGCTCCTGAAGCACATCCTCTACATACCTAGCGTATGTTTTAACCTGCTGTAATTTGCCTGAATCTGCAATGGTTACAGTTTTTACTGCCCAGGCGTAGCCAATAACTGCCATAAAAATGGCAGAAGCCAGGCCGGCGACAGCCAGCCAGGTCCGTTTTGACCACCTTGGCCTGAGCCGCACTACTGCAAACATATCTCCACCTCTTATAGATTATTGTGCTAATTGTACATGCAATTAGTTCATGTTTATGCGTTCCTCCTTTTTGGTAGAACCCATTATTATAATATGCTAAATTTTACCATTTTAAACATGTCCACCGGAACTTCGCCCAACTCCGGAACACTTTTGTGCACAATGCTCGGGTAAACGCAGGTAAATTGTTAATCAAAGTCAGTGAATTAAATTAGTTGTAAAATATTTACTTGTGTTATTGATAATTGTTACTATAATTAAAAGGTAAAGGAGGGAATTGCATGGTTATTGAAACAGCAGGCATTAAGTTAACTGCAGACGAGAAAGCGGAAGTGGTAAAACAAGCGCAGGCAATGGCCGCAAGTAAAGGGGAACAGGTTGCCAAGATAAAAGCCTGGATGGATTCGGAAGGGTTTCTCTGTTTTCAGCCCTTTTTCAAAAGAGAGATCAGGAGAGTCCGCAGAATTACCGGGTACTTTTCGGAAATCAAAAATTTTAACGATGCCAAGAAAGCGGAATTGCGGGACCGGGTGGCCCATGTTTAATCGTCTATAAGTATAAGCATCTTCATCCTTCAGCCCGAAGACAAAAAATGCTTTACAGACAGTATAAATATTTAAGGGGCTGTCCCAATTATGGGACAGCCCCTTAAATATTAGGTAAACCGTCTCTCTTATGAATTTGCTTAAACTAACGAGTTTTTTGCAGAAAAAAGCCTATATTTTATAGTAAATTGAGATATGATAGGAAAAAAACGAAAAAGTAAAACGGAAATACCTTCTTACCTTTTAAGTAAATAAAACTTTACTAGTGCCGCTATTTCCCTTATAAAACCTGCCATCTCATAAGCTCTGTATTGCGTTAAATAGACTCCGGAATAAGTAGCGTTCAGACCCACTGATTGTGCCATCAAAGAAGTCCTCTTCAAATGATATTTGTTCGATACAATCACAGCATCCTTTAAGCCATACGCTTCCATCTTATCTTTGGAAAATAAAATATTTTCCATGGTGGAAGTGGATTGATCTTCCGTTATTATCTTTTTCGGTTCTACCCCCCGGGCAATAAGGTATTGTCTCATTGCTTCCGCCTCGGGGATATCCTCCCCGGGTCCTTGCCCTCCAGAAACAATTATATACTGCCCGTATCCCGCTTGATAAAGCCGCAGGCCTTCATCTAGTCTTGCCTGCAGAAAAGGGCTGGGAACAGTCCCGTACAATCTGCAGCCAAGCACAATAACGGCATCGGCAGAAGACGGTCTGGCGTTTTGTCCGAATCGGGTTATGTTCATTCCTACGAGGGATAAAAAAACAACCCCGGTAACAGCCATTGTTAAAATTGTTTTAAACAGTTTTTCATTTTTCACTCCCATTACATATTCCGCCCTTCACCGTGATGTTTTGCTACAAAGCCATTTATATCTATAACACCGAAAAACTGCGGAATATGACATCAGTACTATATTTTAATCCCCGCCTATATTTGCTTGGCTATAAATTAAGGTGACAGCAGTACTCAATAAAAAATCTTTCCTCACCGCTTCTCAGATTCTTGCCTCCGGAACAATTATCAGTCTTATCTTACCTTTGCCCCGAGCACACTTTGCATCTGTCCCAATACAAATTCATGGGCGGCCTGGTCAAAGCTCGCTACCCCGCCCCGGCAGACAATCGTCTTAATATCCCTGTTACAAAGCTCCTCCACGGTATAGAGCACGCAGATATTGGTGCAGTTGCCCACTACCTCTACTGCCAGACCCTCTAAGGTGCAGCCTTTGTGATGGCAGATATTTTGCAGAATTTTATCCAGGTCGGTGTTATGAAAACCGCTGTAGCGCTGTTTTTCCACAATATGCACCAGCCCAGACTCACTGTCTGGTTTCAGCTCCGGGATGATCTCCGCCCCCCAGGTTCCCCTGACAGCATGGGGTGGAAACTTGGCAAACTCCTTATCATTTTCATCGTGGCTGTCACAAATATAAATTACGGCATCACCACTCTGCAGATATTCTTCAATTTTAGTTTTGATAAACGGTATAATTTTTCTTGCCTCATCGCCACAGTATAACGCGCCTCGGGGGTCCATAAAATCATTGAGCATATCCACAACAAAGAGTACCCTGGCCACAAACCCAACCCCTTTCTAAACTCACCTATCCACTGAGCATAATTTGACAATACTTGAAGTTTTCCTCTCTCTCCGTTTTCTTTAAAAAATAAAGCTTCTATATATCCTTCATAGTTAGAGCAATGCGTTTGCGTTCCAGGTCGACGCTTAAGATTTTCACCTGAACTATATCCCCCACGTTGACTGCTTCCATCGGGTTTTTAATAAATTGCTCGCTTAACTGGGAGATATGCACCAGTCCGTCCTGATGCACCCCGATATCCACAAAAGCACCGAAATCCACCACATTGCGTACCACCCCGGTGAGCACCATGCCCGGCTGGAGATGTTCCATCTCCATTACTCCCGCTTTAAAGACAGGCGGCGGCAAGTCTTCCCTGGGGTCGCGGCCCGGCTTCTCCAATTCTTTGACAATATCCCGGAGGGTAGGCAGCCCTATCCCCAGCTTAACAGCTAGAGCCGGCAAGTCAGCCTCTATCTTGATTTGTTTCTGCTCTTCCAGGCTGATACCCAACTCCTCCAGAAGCCGGTAGGTCACTTGGTATGATTCGGGATGCACCGCGGTGTTATCCAGGGGGTTGGTGCCGCCGGGTATTCTCAGGAAACCCGCGCACTGCTCAAAGGTTTTAGGCCCAAGGCCTGCTACTTTTAAAAGCTCCTGCCGGTCCTTAAAGCTGCCGTTTTCTTCTCTGTACTTCACTATCTTTTTAGCGGCAGCAGCGGAAACACCGGCCACGTAACTTAACAGCGACGGGGAAGCGGTGTTTAAATCCACACCAACGCTGTTCACGCAGTCCTCTACCACTCCCTGCAGAGTTTCCCCCAGTCTTTTCTGGTTGACGTCGTGCTGGTATTGACCCACCCCGATGGCTTTAGGGTCGATTTTTACCAGCTCCGCCAGCGGGTCCAGTAGCCTCCTGGCAATCGAGACGGCACTCCTTAAAGTCACATCTAGCTGCGGAAACTCTTCCTGGGCTAGCTTAGAAGCCGAATACACCGAAGCCCCTGCCTCGTTTACAATGGTATAAAGCACCTTGCCTTCCAACTCAGGCAGGAGGCCTGCGATGAATTTCTCGCTTTCCCTGGAAGCGGTGCCATTGCCGATGGCAATAGCAGTTACCTTGTGTTTCTTTACCAGTTCCTTTACTTTTACTGCCGACTCCTCCAGCTTGTTTTGGGGAGGCGTGGGGTAAATCACTGCTGTTTCCAGCACTTTGCCCGTTGAGTCTACTACAGCCAACTTGCACCCGGTCCGGTAGGCCGGGTCAAAGCCCAGCACCGTCTGCCCTTTGCAAGGGGGCTGCAAGAGCAGCTTTTTCAAATTCACGGCAAAGACCTTAATGGCCTGCTCCTCTCCCTTTTCCGTCAGCTCTCGGCGCAATTCCCTCTCCAGGCTGGGCTGGAGCAGCCGCTGGTAGCCGTCCAAAATGGCCTGGCGCACATATTCTTCAGCTACAATGCCTGCTTTGATAAAAACCCTGTCTAAATGCTGCAGAATTTCAGCATCGGGGAATTGAATTTTAACCTCCAGGAATTCTTCTTTTTCTCCCCGGTTGACGGCCAAAATGCGGTGGGGCGGGATGGTGCCCACTTTTTCTTGGTAATCATAATACATTTCATAAGGGGATCTTTCATCAGTTTGGGCCTTTTTAAACGAAACCAGCAGTCCCTTCTTACCGGTCAGTTCCCGGATATATTTGCGCACTTCGGCATCGTCGGAAACTCTTTCAGCAATAATGTCCTGGGCCCCTTGGACAGCTTCTTCCACCGAATTGACGCCCAGTTCGGGATTGAGAAAAGCCTTAGCTTCCTGCAAAATATCCCCGGAGGTTAAATTAAGCATGAGCTCAGCCAAGGGTTCCAGTCCCTTTTCCTTGGCCGCTGAAGCCCTGGTCTTTCTTTTGGGACGGAAAGGCCGGTAAATATCTTCCAGTTCCACCAGCGCCTTAGCCGAATCAATTTTACGCTGCAGTTCCCCTGTTAAAACACCCTGCTCTGCCAATAAACGGCTGATCTCTGCCCGGCGTTCTTCCAGGTTGCGCAGGTAATTTAAGCGCTCTGTCAGCCCCCGCAACACCTCGTCATTTAAACCGCCGGTCACCTCTTTCCGGTAACGGGCGATAAAAGGTACAGTGTTACCCTCGTCTAAAAGTTTAATGGTGTTTTCTACCTGTTCTTTTTTTAGGCCAAATTCATTAGCAAGCAGTGCAGTGATTTCCAAAGACTTCTCTCCTTTATCTAAAGTAGTGCGTTATGTTGAATTGTATTTTTTATACAAGTTCGTTAGTTGAATATATCTAAATGCCTTCTATATCTTTTGGGTATATTAATCTCCACTTCGTACCCGATCAGCTTTAAAGCCTTCGTTATTGTCTCAATCCCATTGTTATAAAACCTTTTAATCCTGGTTTCTCTGTCCGTTATCCCTAAATAATCAGTGGGGCAGACAAAAGTCCAGTCAGCCCCATCATTATTTACAACAATTCGATAATATTTATCAATTTCTCTTTCACTATACCCTACTTTTTTGAGAAGAATTAAATGCTCAAAGCTATCATCAATGCAGGAGATAATTATTTCGCTTTCGTCATGTTTAACTAGCATTAAAAGTGGTTCATCCAGCTGCATGCATTCTGTTACTCTTTCTTGATCAGGGTAGTAAATTATTTGCACTTTTTCACTTCCTTAAATGTTTTCCTGCCGCTATACTCTGCTCACCTAATTTTTCCATTACATTTCATAACATAAAATGTCAAATATTATCTGCTTTAACGCTTTTAATTTCAGCTAAGAGTGCTTGATAATTCGTCCACTCCACCCGCTCGTTGCTAATATTTTACTTTAAATTTGAAAATTTTGCACTAAGTTCCTCTTTAGGCAAATTCCCTGCCCCGGTATTAACTTCCAAGATATAGTCCATGCTTATACCTCCTCGTACAATAGCTCCAGCATCTTGCGCAGTTCCGTAAGGCTTAAACCAAGGGTTTTGCTCTCGTTTACAACCTCGGCAAACTTATCTTCCAAGATTTTTATCCTCTTCTCCCGCAAAAAGTCTTTGTTCTTCCGTTCGTCCTTGCAAGTCTGGGAATAATGAAAGAAAATAGAACAGAATAAAACAGGAGTTATCCGTTATGCTAAGAACGGTAACCCCAGCACCGATGAACTGTTGAGCGCTTTGGAATGAATTATACCCAGTGGCGACGGAATAATATGAAAGGCATGTCTTTAACAAAGACATGCCTTCTCAGTTTCAGAGTCGAGCTCAGGCGCTGCCAGAACTTCTTTCAGCACTTTGCTTAATTCCACGACATCATAAGGCTTGGCAATAACTGCTTTAAAGCCGTATTGTTGGAAATTAGCCATTACCGGGTCGTTGGAATAACCGCTGGAGTACATTTGTTAGTATTTATGCAATATGGGACTAAATTAAGTCCTACTTTATTTTAACGCAATAATTACCATAAAAGTATACATGATTCATACCAGGAGCGGCAGGATTTTACCTTATACTCCCGAAAATAATATGTTATAATTATTTTTGACTACCTATAGCAAGGTTGCGCTGGGCTTAAGCTCTTCAATTGCTTCAAAGAGACAAATGCATGAGACGTATGAGGGAGTCAAGGTTTAAATATTAGTGAGCAAACTGAGCCGGCCTCAAGCTAACACACCGTAATTTTACTGCGCATCCGGGTTACATATTTGGGGATCTTCACTCCTCAGGCAGGCAGGCAGGCGGGCGCGCGGTTGCACTATAAAGTCTTGCTGGGAAAATCCGCAGGGATTACCGTCATTGCTAAACACATAGTTTGTGATAGTATAAACAAATACTTGCGGAAGCAAATTAGGTTTGCATCAGTAAAAAGGAAACTGCTATAGGTTATTAACTTAATTAAGGGAGGAGATATGTATCATGATGGAACACATTTTCGCCAAGAGTATGGCCAACCTTGGCACTGAAACTGCCTTTGAGGTTTTGGCCAAAGCGAAAAAATTAGAGGCTGAAGGGAGGGACATTGTCCACCTGGAAATCGGGGAACCGGATTTTGATACTCCGCGCAATATTATTGATGCCGGGGTCAAGGCTTTAAACAGCGGATATACCCATTACACGCCGGCTCCCGGTATCCCTGAAGTCCGTGAAACTATCGCCAACTATGTGCGCGCGCATAAAAACGTGCCTGCCGATCCTGAAGATGTGGTGATTGTTCCCGGCGGTAAGCCGATCATGTTTTTCTCCATCCTGGCTACCGTTGACCCGGGCGATGAAGTCATCTACCCTAACCCAGGTTTTCCTATTTACGAGTCTGTAATCAAGTTTGTCGGCGCCAAGCCTGTACCCATCCCCTTGAGGGAGGAAAATCAATTCAGGCTGGATGTCAACGAGTTAAAGAACCTGATTACTCCGAAAACCAAAATGCTTATCATCAACTCCCCGCAAAACCCTACAGGTGGCTTCTTAACCAAGGAAGACGTGGAAGCCATTGCTGACCTGGTGCGGGGCAAAGAAATCTTAGTTTTAGCTGACGAGATCTACGACCGCATCGTCTATACTGACGATAGGCCGGTTTCCATCGCTTCTCTGCCTGGTATGAAAGACTGGACAATTATTCTTGACGGTTTCTCCAAGACTTACGCCATGACCGGTTGGAGGCTTGGTTTTGGTGTCATGCATAAAGAAATCGCCGCCAGAATTGCTCAGCTGATGGTTAACTCCAATTCCTGTACTGCCGCTTTCACCCAGATGGCAGGTAAAGAAGCTTTGACCGGTCCCCAGGACGAAGTGGAGAAAATGGTGGCTGAATTCAAGAAGCGCCGAGATATTATCGTTGACGGGTTAAATGCTATTCCGGGCGTCAGCTGCTTACGGCCTAACGGTGCATTCTATGTCTTCCCCAATATCAGCTCTTTCGGTAAGCCCAGCAAAGAAATCGCCGACTATCTGTTAAATGAAGCCGGTGTAGCCTGTTTGGGCGGAACTGCTTTCGGCTCCTACGGGGAAGGGTATCTCCGTCTGTCCTATGCTAACTCCGTGGAAAATATCGAAAAGGCTCTGGAGCGGATCAAAGACGCGCTTGCCAAGCTGAGATAGACACGTTACATTTAAGACCTCCCGGCTGTGGGAGGTCTTTCTATACTGCTTATAAAAAACATTTTTCAAAAACACCTTATAATCGTCCTGCACTTCCTTTATAGTGTATTTCTTGGGTAAAAATGGCAGCTGGCACTATCAAAAAATTATGCCGAGCTTTTAAAAAAATACTCTATGTCCCTTATTCCTTCTTTTTCGGCTTCCACTCGCATGCACCATGCGAGGAGTATCCGCCTCAGCCGCCGCCCCGGCTAAGTAAGAAAATAATGCCGATAATAAAAAGAAAAGAAAGTAGGGAAGAAACCCAATTTTCCATGAATGCACCTCCTAAGCTCTAATACTCTACCTCATAAGGCCAATCCAGCATTCCACCTTGCATGTTTTTTACACTTTTAAATCCTTGTTCAACTAGAATATTACTGGCTATATTATATTTTTATTGTACTATTTATCTTTTATTCGGTAAATATAAATCAGTGAAAAAGAAAAGCCAGGTCATAAACCTGGCCGATGTGACAGCGTTATAATTACTTTTTCAAAACTTCCGGATTTAAGCAGTTGGGAGGCACTTCTCCCCTGAGCCCGGCTAAAAGATTTTCAACTGCCATCATACCCATTTTTGTGCGGGTTTCGTATGTAGCGCTGGCTATATGGGGGCAGACCACTACGTTGTCCAGTTCAGCTAGCCCCGGTGCCATTTCCGGCTCCCACTCGTACACGTCCAGGCCCGCTCCCCAGATTTCTCCCTCTTTAAGAGCTTTAACCAAAGCTAATTCATCAACTACCGGACCACGGGAGGTATTGATCAGAATGGCTGACTTCTTCATCATTTTCAGCTCTTTTTCACCAATAAGGTGTTTCGTTTCGGGCATAAGAGGCACATGCAGGGAAACAAAATCAGCTTCCTTAAGGAGAGTTTCCATGTCTACAAACTTGCCTCCGGTTTGAGCCTCAAATTCAGGGTTGGGAGCCACATCGGTATACAGGATAGTCATATCAAAACCTTTGGCCTTTCTGGCAAAAGAGGTACCAATCCTGCCGCCGCCAACAACCCCCAAGGTTTTACCTGTAACTTCCTGCCCAAGGAAATGCAGCGGTCCCCATCCTTTGAATTTACCCGCTCTGTTGTATTTATCGGATTCCACTACTCTTCTGGCAACTGCAAATAACAGCGCCCAGGCCATGTCGGCAGTTGTCTCGGTAAGTACTCCCGGAGTGTTGGTAATGAGGATCCCCCGTTCGGTAGCAGCCTGAACATCTATATTATTAAAGCCAACCGCATAGTTGGCAAAGATTACGGCACCCTTGGCAGCATCCAAAACCTCCGCATCAATGGTATCAGTCAAAAGGCAGAGCACTCCGTCCCGGCCTTTTACTTTTTCCAAGAGTTCCTCTCTGGTCAGCACCCGGTCTTCCGGGTTTACTTCCATATCGCAGTGCTGGGCCAGCAAATCAAGAGCCGGCTTCGGAATCTCCCTGGTAACATAAACATTCCATCTTTTACTCATGCTTTTCCTCCCTCTTTGCGGTTTAAATTAACTCATCCGGGCCGCCTGCGGCCCTTTTTCAATGCGTCAACAGCTGTTATAAGATTTTAAAGCATTAAAGTATTTAAAGATAATTTTACAACATAACTCCTGGGGATGCAAGACTTTCCAGCACGGCCCACCGAGCCACCCTGCCGCTGACTTCACAAGCTAGCGCCTAAAAAGAGAAACCAGCCTAGCTATATTGACAACTTGACCCAACAGGTAGTCTTTGCCTTTTTGCATGGCCATATCCAAGGTAATGGGCCCTGGCACGATGCTGAAAACAGCATCCAGGCCGGCCTCATATACCTCCTGGTATCCATCGCCTAAACTGCCGGAAATGGCTATAACGGGAACCTGATATTTTTTTGCCAGCCGGGCAATGCCCACAGGCGCTTTGCCCCTGGCAGTCTGAAAATCAGTCCTCCCTTCTCCGGTAATGACCAAGTCGGCCCCGGAGATCTTTTCAGCCAAACCTGTGTTCTCAATGACGATCTCAATTCCGGGTCTCAATTCTGCGCCCAAAAGTCCTACCAGCCCGGCACCCAAACCTCCTGCCGCGCCAGCACCAGGCATATTAAAGATATCGGCACCTGCCTGCTCTTTGATTACCCGGGCAAAACAGGCAAGACCCCGGTCCAGGACTTCTACCATCTCCGGAGTGGCACCTTTCTGTGGCCCAAACACTGCAGAAGCACCATGAGGACCACATAGGGGATTATCAACATCACAGGCAACTAAGATTTTAGCTGTTTTTACCTTTGGGTTAAGGCCTGCCATCTCGATTTTAGCCAGCTTGCCAAGATTCTCCCCGCCAAAGCCCAATTCCTCGCCCCTAGAATCATAAAAACCTATTCCCAGCGCCTGTGCCATCCCCATGCCGCCGTCATTGGTGGCACTGCCTCCGATACCTACAATTATCGTGCTGCACCCTGCTTCCAGCGCGGCCTTAATTAGCTCCCCCGTCCCGTAAGTGGTGGTAACAAGCGGGTTGCGCTTTTCGGGCGGTACCAGCGGCAAACCGGAAGCTGCAGCCATTTCCACAACCGCGGTCTCTCCGCCGGGGAGTATGCCAAAAAAAGCCTTAACTTTATCCCCCAAGGGGCCCGTTACTTCCAGCTCCCGTCGTTCGCCCCCCAGAGCTGCCAGGAATGCATCTACCGTGCCTTCACCGCCGTCGGCTATAGGCACTTTGCTAATTTCAGCATCAGGAAAAACTGTTTTTAGCCCCTTTTCAATTATGTCAGCAACTTCCACGGCAGACATGCTGCCTTTATAAGAATCCGGCGCAACAACAACCCGCATCCAAACTACTCCCTTCTCTTTCTCTTCCAGACTGTTTTTCTTAGTAACCAGATAGTACCATTATACCTAGAGTCCCATACCTTTTTCAACTTACCATAAAGATGCAAGCCGACAAACAACAAAAGCTGTCGAAACTAAAGTCCCGACAGCCCAGCTTGTAGACAAAGTTGTTGCCACACCATCAACGTGTGAAAAATTGTAATCCATTGTGTGTAGCTGCGACATATGACAAGCCATAGAGCGCTCTGCGCAGAGTATTAATTGGGGACATTCCCCGAACAAATATAAATCTTGCATAGGGGTGTGTCCCCTGACCTCTGTCCGGACGAGCAGCAGTCTATAACAAATCTGCCGCCAGCTGGGCCAGCTGAGACCTCTCCCCTTTCAGCAGCGTGACATGCCCGGCCAAACTGTTCTCCTTGAACTTTTCCACGACACAAGTCAAGCCGTTGTTAGCTGCATCCAGGTAGGGATGGTCGATTTGCTCCGGATCTCCCACCAGCACGATCTTGCTGTGCTCGCCAACCCTGGAGATAATAGTCTTGATTTCATGCCTGGTTAAGTTCTGGGCCTCATCAATTATGATAAACTGATTGGGAATACTGCGGCCCCGGATGTAAGTCAATGCTTCCACTTGGATATTCTTAATTCCCAACAAAATATCATCAATATCACCATTCTTTTTGGCACCAAACAAAAATTCCAGGTTATCGTAAATGGGCTGCATCCAGGGGCGCATTTTCTCCTCCTTGTCCCCGGGCAAAAAGCCAAGGTCGCGGCCCATAGGAATAATAGGCCGAGCCACCAGCAGCTTTTTGTATTTCCCTTCATCCTGGGTCTTTAAAAGCCCTGCTGCTAAGGCCAATAGAGTTTTTCCCGTACCGGCCTTGCCGGTTAAAGTAACCAGAGGGATTTGGTCGTTCAATAACAGGTCCATGGCCATTTTCTGCTGGACGTTTCTGGGCATGATTCCCCATACCGGCTCACTGAAGTGCTTCAGCGGCTGGACCTGCCGCTGTTCACTGTTGTAAAACCCCAGGGCTGATCTGGAGGAACCGTAAATGTCTTTCATGATCAGATATTGATTGGGGCAGAGCTGTGGCATTAATGTTTCCAGCAAATCAACAGGGAGTCCGTGTTCAGTGTAAAATAAGTTGATTAGTGCCGGTTCAACCATAACCTCTTCATAGCCTGCAAAAAGTTCCGCATACACGATCTTATCCGACAGGTAGTCCTGGGCGGTTAAACCCAGAGCATCGGCCTTGATGCGCATAATAGCATCCTTGCTGACCAGGACTACCGGCCTCCCCCTTTGACCCTGCTCTTCTTCCAGCAGGTTAAACGCCACCGCAATTATCCTGTTGTCGTTGCTTGCTTCGTAAAAATACCGGCGCAAAGTCTCGGCTGAGCGGTGGTTCAATTCCACACGCACAGTGCCGCCGTTATCCAGCTTTACTCCTGTATGCAGCGGGCCTCTTTCCCTCAGCCCGTCAAGAATCCGTGCCGCTAAGCGGGCATTTCTGCCTATTTCATCCTGGTAGCGTTTTTTGGAATCTATCTCTTCCACAACTACAGCAGGAATTACCACCTCGTTTTCTTCAAAAGCAAATACTGCCTTTGGATCATGCAAAAGCACATTCGTATCCAGCACGAAAACTTTGCTCAACTTAGCCCCTCCTTAGAGATGCAAAGATAAAAACCAACCTCTCGACTCCTTTTCCATGGTACTTAGTACATAATATTCAATTGCCCACACGTTAACCCCTGATTGGACCCTGCAACGGGAAATTTATTTATATGAAATTCACCTATAACATCGTAGCATAGCTTTGTTAACAAAAGGTTAATAAGCAATTAAACCGGCATTATACTGCCGGTTGCATGATAATGCCGGTTTTTCTATTGAATCTTAAAAAGTTTTTTGGCATTTTGTGAAGTCTTTTCCGCCAGCTCTTCCAGAGTAGTTCTCCTCAGCTCAGCTATTCTCTTGGCTACTTCCCGCACATAGGCAGGTTCGTTCTGCCTTCCCCGGTAGGGTTCGGGAGTTAAATAGGGGCAGTCAGTTTCAATCAGCAAGCTGTCCAAGGGAATAAGTTTTGCTAAATCCTGCACCCTGTGCGCATTTTTAAAGGTAACAGGCCCAGCCAAAGAAATATAAAACCCCAATTTCATGCACTGGCGGGCCATCTCCCAGCTGCCCGAAAAACAATGTAAAATACCGCCGTTTTCCCCAGCCTTTTCTTCCTTGATTATCTGCAGCACATCTCCATGAGCATCTCGGTCATGGATGATAATCGGCAGCTTTAATTCTTTGGCCAGGGAAATCTGTTCCCTGAAGACCTCCTGCTGTATCTCCCGGGGCGATAAATCCCTGTAGTAATCCAGGCCAATTTCTCCAATGGCAACTACCTTCGTTGCCTGAGCCAATTTTTTTATCTCTGTATAAGTTTCCTGGATAACTTTAGCAGCGTCGTGTGGGTGGATGCCCACCGCCGCATAACATCCGGGGTAATTTTCAGCAATCTTTACAGCTATCCTGCTGGAAAGCAAATCGTAGCCTACATTTACTATGAAGCGGACCCCTGCTTCCTCTGCCCTAGCTACTGCCGCTGGGAGATCTGCAGCAAAATCCGGATCGTTTAAATGGGCATGAGTATCAAAGAGCATCTACTTCACCTTGGCCCCGCTCGGAATATCCCTGTCCAAGGTCAAGACTCCTAGCTTGCCATCCTGGGAAGCAGCCAAAATCATCCCCTGGGAAGTTATGCCCCGGAGCTTGGCGGGTCTTAAGTTGGCCACCAGAATGATCTTTTTGCCAACCAACTCTTCAGGGGCATAATGTAACGCAATGCCGGCCACCACCGTCCGCTCTTCCTCTCCCAATCGGACCCTCAGCTCGAGCAGCTTGTCGGCTTTTTCCACTTTTTTTGCTGCTATAACTTCGGCTACCCGCAAATCCACTTTGGCAAAATCTTCGATCTCTATTAGATTTACTGCTTCTTTATCCTCGGCTTGCGCCTGATTCTTGTTCTCTGCTGTCACTTTTTTCTCCTCCGCCGGTGCAGCTATATTTTCTTTTTCTTCCTCAATCCGCGGAAAAATAGGCTCACCCCGGTTGATTTTCACCCCAACCGGCGTCTTGCCCCAGCTTAAAATGCTGTCCCAGTTCTGGACATCCAGGTGCTCCGTTAAGCCCAGCTGGGCCCAGACTTTAGCCGGAGTGTTGGGCATAAAAGGAGAAAGCAAAACGGTGCTAATGCGGATTGCCTCCACCAGGTTGTACATGACCGTACCCAGCCGCCCCGTTTGAGAGGGGTCTTTAGCTAAAGCCCAGGGAGCCGTTTCTTCGATGTACTTGTTAGCTTTACTGACAAGCTTCCAAATAGCCCCCAGGGCAGCGCTGAACTCAAATCTGCCTAAAGCCTGATCTACTTCTTCCGGCAGTCCTTTGGCGATGTTTTTTAACTCCTGATCCAGCGGTTCTTCCTCTCCGGGAGCAGGAATCTGCCCCTGGCAGAACTTGTTCAGCATGGAAGTGGTACGGCTGAGCAGGTTGCCATAGTCATTTGCCAGATCGGTATTGGTGCGTAAAATCAATGCATCCTCGGAATAGTAACCGTCAGCGCCGTAGGGCATTTCTCTCAGCAGGAAATAGCGGATAGCGTCGGTGCCGTATTTGTCAATCAGTACCAAGGGGTCTACTACGTTGCCTTTGGATTTGGACATCTTACCCCCGTCCACCAAAAGCCAGCCGTGGCCAAAAACAGTGACAGGCGGTTCAATCCCTGCAGCTATCAAAATGATTGGCCAAATAATGGTGTGAAAACGCATAATGTCCTTGCCCACCAGGTGCACTGCACTGGGCCAGTATTTTTCAAATTTAGGGTCACCGCTGCCGTAACCCAAAGCGGAAATATAGTTCGTCAAAGCATCAAACCAGACATAAATCACATGTTTTTCATCAATAGGCACGGGAATGCCCCAGTCAAAAGTAGTCCGGGAAATACAGAGGTCCTCCAGCCCCTGCTTGATAAAACTCACCATCTCATTTCTTCTGGTGACCGGTTGAATAAACTCAGGGTGGTCCTCAATGTATTGTAAAAGCCGGTCCGCATATTTGCTCATGCGAAAGAAATAACTCTCTTCTTTTACTAGCTCAACTGGCCTGCCGCAGTCGGGGCAATTTCCTTCCACCAGCTGCCGGTCGGTCCAAAAGGTCTCACAAGGAGTGCAGTACCATCCCTCATACTCCGATTTATAGATATCGCCCTGGTCATAAATCTTTTTGAAGAGGGCCTGCACCACTTTTTTATGCCGTTCCTCAGAGGTGCGGATAAAATCATCATTGGAAATATCCAGCTTCTTCCAAAGATGCTGAAAGGTAGCCACAATTTTATCCACATAAGCCAGTGGGGTGACGCCTGCCTCCTTGGCTTTACGTTCAATTTTCTGACCGTGTTCATCGGAACCCGTCAGGAAAAATACGTCGTAGCCACGCATCCTTTTATACCGGGCCAGTGTATCCGCCATGGTTGTGGTCAGAGCATGTCCAATATGTAATTTATCACTGGGATAATAAATAGGGGTGGTAACATAAAAAGTCCTGTTATCCATCTTAAACCTCCGTACAGCTGTCAGCTATCAGCCATCAGCCGACAGCTAAATTACTATAAATTATTCACTAAACTTATGTCCATATTTTAACTCTTTATTACACATTAATCCAGTAACCCATATAATTTAAGCCGATAATTTTTAAGCTGATAGCTGAAGGCTAAAGGCTAAGGTATGCTCCGGCTGCTGTCAAGTTTTTCCTGGAAGCACAAATTTTATGTATGTTTTTGTTTATTAGGTTGTTGACTTTTACTGGAATCGCTGGTATGATTTAGATAGCTTGTCGAAACTTGTTGAAGAAAGGGGAGGGGAGCAAGGTGATTAAATCTACAGGTATCGTGCGTAAAGTTGACGAACTTGGCAGGGTTGTTATTCCTATCGAGTTACGCCGCACTCTGGGAATAGATGAAAAAGACGCTTTGGAAATCTACGTAGACCACGAAAAGATTATTTTGAAAAAATATGAACCTGCTTGCGTCTTTTGCGGCAATGCGGAAGATGTACATAATTTCAAAGGCAAAAATGTCTGCCGTCAATGCGCTGAAGCCATGGCTTCAGAAGCTGTTTAGTTTAAAATGAAAAGACACCCTGGTAGTAGGGTGTCTTTTGTTAATTGGCCAAACTATGCCGTTCCTCGTAATCCTTGTGGTCAATTGTGGCAAAATCTATGCGTTCCGGACAAGAATAGACTATCATTTTGCTTTGTCTTACATACCCCACCAGTGTTATTCCGCAGTTTTGGGCATATTCTACAGAAAGAGACGTGGGGGAAGAGAGGGATACCAATACCGGTATCCCAACCCTGGCTGCTTTGGTTACCATTTCGTAACTGGTCCTTCCTGTTGTGAACAAGATCTTATCATCCAGACGAATGTTATGCAGCATGGCATGCCCAATGGCTTTATCCATGGCGTTATGCCGGCCAACATCTTCATAACCTGCTACTACTTGGGCCAGCCTATCAAATAGAACCGCTGAATGCAGTCCCCCGCTCAGACGCTTCACTTTTTGCTGATTGCACAGCAAAATACTCATCTTTGCCAAGGTCTGAGCTGTGATTCTGAGCTTGCTGCTACAGAAAGGCAGTTCCACACCCGTCTCGGCTATGTTGTTCCTACCGCAGCCAGAACGCACTAACAGCATTGTAAGATCATCGCTACGGGAAATAGAGGTTTTGGCGGTTATAACCCGTACTACATTCCTTGATTCCAAGGCATCAGAAACCGCTGCCGGGTGAAGAGTTTTGAAGCTGCCGCAATGATGGACCAACAGAATGTCATCAAAGCTTTCAACCAACCCTTCCGACACACAAAAGCCCACAGCTAACTCTTTCTCCGAACCCGGCAGGCGCATCAGAACAGCCACTTTTTTGCCATTCAAATCTATGGCCAAGGGCTCTTCGACGGAAAGGTAAATTTCATCTTTTGAAACAGAGCCGCACTTATCCCAGCGGACAATTTCAGTCCTTTTCAGGTTAAAAGATACTGCTTCGCTAGTTTTTTCTGTCACAGCCCAAGCCTCCTTAAAAATCCGCCTACTGGTTCTCGTATTGCCCCACTTCATACCATTCCGCTAAATAACTGGCATAATCTTTGCTCATATATTTGTCTGAGTACAGGTAGATTACATCAGTAGATGTTTTAAACCAATGGATGTCGCCGAATTCTTCTCTGCTTTTCAACTCGTCCAGATACCGCGTCAGCTCGCTTAAATCCAAATTATAAGGAGGAAGGGCCAGTGTATCACTGCAAGTGGGACGTGGATAAACCCTGGACTCTTCACGCACTGTTTCTGCAATCAGAAAACAGGGATCTTGCTGTTCTTTTCTTAATAAGGCTCGTGCATAGGAATCACTGATGTACAAAGAAGAATAGAGGTACATTTTTGCACCTGGTTTAAAAGTCAAGAATTGGATATCCTCATATTCCTCAGCTTGAGCCAATTCATAAACGATATTCGCTAAAGCATCATCCTCCAAGTAAAAAGGCTCCTCTTTAAAAGCTTCTAAAGGGGTGAGTGCAATGTTTTCCGCGGAGCGTCTACGAATTTCAGCCACTACCCGCGCAAGTACCTCTTTTTCACTGCCTGTCATGTCCATGAGATAAACCCCCTTTATGCTTTAGCTATGGTAACAAGCCTTTTGCTCCCAATTCAGCGGCAACTTCTTTTAAGCCCAATTTTTCCAAAGTCTCTTTGGTCGGAGCGCCAGTATCCTTATCCCAGCCGAGTTCGGCATAGAATAAGTCTAATGCCTTTTCCATGTCATCCCTGTCCATGACATTGGTACCCGGTTCAAAGGGTTTCTTCCCATTTTCATCGTGGAATGCCCATTCCGGGAAATAGTCATGTTCTTTTCTCATTTCCTTGGTGCCCATGCCGCGAATGGTCAGAGCCCGGTGGAGGTTAAAAATCCTTTCCCCTATTAGATCCAATTCCGCTTCGGTTTTCTTATCACCGGTAACTGCAGAATATAATTGAGCCTCTATGGATGTATCACCCTTATACCCTCTTTCTTTCAGCGGCGAGGCTATCCACGGGAACATCCAGTTGCAAAGCGGCAAACTATCATGGAGTTCTTTTCTAATCAGCGCCCATTTGGCGAATTTGGCCTTATACGGGTTCATGGGAGTATAATTGCCATTAGCGTCGATGGCATCAGGAGAACCAAAAATTTCAGCCCCGAGCTTTTTGTTAATTTCCAGCGGCAGCCCGCTTGAGAGGAAGTTGGAGTGAGAATGGCACTGGGAATCGCGGTTGTATTGCGTATTGATTAACATTCCCACTTGTCCACCGTTTTCACTGGCATGGTGCTTTGGGAAACCGTTGGAGAAGTAAACAAGGTAATGGTCCTTAGAAATCTCCTCTGGGTCCAACTTCCATCTTTCGATCAGCCTGTCAATTCCTTCGCCCATTGCGATACCAAATTCACCTTTTTTAAAAGCCACCCGGCGGCAGAAATCAATAATAAATTCAGGATCATTTTTTAAATATTTATCCCAAGGAATGCTATTGTATTCTGTTTCACTTAAAACCGACTTAAAAACGCCTTTTTCATATAAGTAATGAAGTGTTCTTCCTATCAAACCATAATTACACCACAAGCCCAAATCGTCGGTCATGTGTTTGCCGACTACCGCAGCTTCCAAGTCTTCAATGGTATTCCTCTTGGTTTTTAAAATGCCTCTGCCCCACCAGCCGATGCAGGTATTGGTAGCATAACCCGAAACCCCATAGCGCTCTGCAGAGGGAACATTTAGAACAATGTGGCAGCGAATGGGGCAAGAATGGCAGCCATCCATTCGAACCGTATATTTTTCCCCAATGTCGCCGAAGTCAAAAATGCCTTTATGAGTCCTGTAAGCGATGCTATGTTTATCGTGGGGATCGCATGTTCCTGTTTCCACCGGGGGATCTGCGGCACCCCAGTATACCCCTTTGCTGGCAGTCCAGCGGCTGCCTTTGTCAGAATACTCTGCCCAGGGTTGCGGCGTTTTGGGAACTACCCACTGGTTATTGGCCCCTGCCAGTGAAAGAATATAATCATTTAATTTTTTCCATTCGTTTTTGTCAGCAGCAATTTTTACAGATTTTGAGCCTTTAACCCCGATAGCCTTGAGATTCTTTGAGCCCATCACGCTGCCCAGTCCTCCCGCAGAGTGGGAATTTCCTGTCATAATGTTGGACATGCGCACCAGGTTTTCTCCCGCTTGCCCGATTGCCGCTACCTGGGCAGAAGAACCGAGTTCGGCGCAGATTTCAGCAGTAGTCCTGTAAATGCCGTTACCCCACAAATGGCTTGCATCTTTAATTTCTACTTTTTCATCCTCAATACTAATCCAAACCGGCCTGGCCGCTTTACCTTGCACAATTATGGCATCCCAACCGGCAAATTTTAATTCCGCTGCAAAATGCCCGCCCATATGGCCAGTGCCGACCAGCTCTTTTTTATGTAAGGGCCACAATGATGTAATGGCAGTGCGGCCATTTGCAGGTGCTCCTGTTCCGGCTAACGGTCCACAGCTGAAAATAATTCTGTTTTCCGGGTCCCAAGCTTTAGTTCCCGCCGGTACTTCATCCCACATTACTTTATATCCTATACCCGTTCCCCCACCTAAAAAATCCTTGTATTTTTCAATGGTATTTTCCGCGGTAATTTTACCGGTACCTAAATCTACACGTAAAACCTTGCCGGCCCATCCTCCGTAAGTAGCCATTACTTATCTCCTCCTTCAACAATACTAAAAACTAGAAGCCATGTCGCTATTTAGTTGCATGGCACTGGTTGCAGCTATCATTAACAGCCGCGATACTTGCCTGGCGCACAGCCACTTCTTTTGTCAGATCACGCCAGGAAATATATTTTAATGCTCCCGACGGGCAAGCATCGACACACATGGGATTCCCATCACAAAGATTGCACTTTGTCGCCTTCTTGGTTTCTGGATCCACTGCGGTCATTTCCCAAGGACAGGCCCGGGTACAAATGCCACAACCTACGCATTTGCTGCTATTGATTTCCCTGGCCCCTGTTACAGGATCAGCTTCGATGGCACCATTTGGGCAGGACATGGCACAGGGAACCGGATGGGCGCATTGTTTACATGTTTCTTGGATTATACGGGAATTACCGTATTTGCCTTCTTTGCGCCAGTATCCATATTGGACTCCTTTAGGACCAAAGTTTAAGTTGCGGTATATTTTTATTCTGGCGATGAAGGGATGGGATTTTCCTTCCTTAAATTCCGTACAAGCCAGCTCGCACCGACGGCAGCCAACGCATCTGGATGGTTCGGCTAAAATTA
Organism: Zhaonella formicivorans; assembly: GCF_004353525.1. Taxonomy (NCBI): domain Bacteria; kingdom Bacillati; phylum Bacillota; class Clostridia; order Neomoorellales; family Zhaonellaceae; genus Zhaonella; species Zhaonella formicivorans. The sequence continues at coordinate 2,741,314 of NZ_CP085524.1, read as the reverse complement.
CACCTTTGGATTTAACCAAAAGCGGCACTTTACCCTCTGTAGCTGCATAAGCGCCCAGGGCGCCAAACAGGGTCATTCCCGCTACTCCGGCTGCGGAAAAAATTCCGCCTTTTAAAAATTTACGCCTGCTGATGGCTTTGCCAAGTAAATTGGAGACGTTCCCCTCGCTGTCAGCAATTACTCTTTTCTCTTGTTCAGACATCCTTAAACCTCCTTCAATTCTCTCTTAGGCCAGTAATTTTCATATCCACCACTACCCCCTCACCCTTAAAGCACCCCTATCTCCCCCCTAACTGTTTGGCAGAAATTTACGGTATAAAAAAAGCCCTCAAAGTGAGTTATAATCTGCACTTTTGGGCTTTGTCTCGAGAACTGGAAGCCTCCAAGTTTAGAAGGAAAAATATTTTTCTTCTTCTCCTTTCCCTTGGGAGGCATACCCGTTTCCCAGTATACCCTAGCGGCTGCATACCATAGTTTCCCTTTAGGTAACACAGCTCGGAGAGATACGCTTATTTAATTTTCTAATTTCGCTGTACGCAGTCAAATTGTAGATCAAGTGTATTTTTTATTAGACATTTTACTTGTATTTCCTTCCACAAATTCCAAATTGCAGGTTTTTTCAATACTCTTTATAGCATTTCGCAACACTTTACATGTTTTTGTAAGGATTCTGCCATACTTTTTAAATCTATTGTTGTTTTCACAAATAATAAAAAAAGATAAGCCAGCGTACAAACCGTACCTGACTTATCTTTAAAGATGCTTTTGTGGCAAGTTGCGGGGACCTCAATGCTTATCCTTCTCCAGAGCTTCTACCACGGCTTTATACAGCTCTCGCTTTGGCAACTTGTACTTTTGAGCAACCTCCTTAATTGCTGCCTTACGGTCTTTTCCAGTTCCTTCTAACTTAAAAACCTCTTGTAAAAGTGCATCCAAACTGACTTCAATGCCTTTTTCCCCGTTTTCTTTCCCCTTAATTATCAACGTAAACTCGCCTTTGGGTGCATGAGTCCCATAGTACTCTACCAGACTTCCCAGTTTCCCCCGCTGTATTTCTTCATGTATCTTGCTGATTTCCCTGACCAGTGCCACATCCCTGTCTCCCAGAAAATCATATAAGTCCCGCAAAGTGCTTAAAAGCCGGTGGGGAGCCTCGTAAAGAATTATGGTACGGCTTTCGTTTTGCAGCCCTTCCAAAACGGCCTTTTTGGCCTTGGCACCCCGGGGTAAAAAACCTTCAAAAACAAAGCGGTCCGTAGGGAGCCCAGAAACCACCAGAGCAGCTAAAGACGCTGAGGGGCCGGGAACCGGGATTACTCTCAGCCCCGCCTGCACCGCTTTCAGCACCAGCTCATGGCCGGGGTCCGAAATGCCAGGCATGCCGGCATCGGAAATCAGGGCCAGCTTTGTCCCGGCCAACATCTTTTCGAGCAGATCCTCTCCCTTTGCTTTTTCATTATGCTGATGGTAACTGGTCAAAGGGGTGTGTATATCGTAATGGGCTAAAAGCTTACGGCTGTGCCTGGTGTCTTCAGCGGCGATGAGGTCAACCTCCCGCAGTACCCGGAGCGCCCGTAAAGTAATGTCTTCCAGGTTTCCGATGGGAGTTGCCACTAAATATAAACATCCAGCTTCATTTGCTATGTGGTTCATTTGACACCATCCTGCATATTGCAGCCGGCAAATATCTGCTGCATTTCCAAGGAATAACAACCTGTTTCCCGGTAAACGAACAAAGGCGGAAGCAAACTTAAATTCCTGGCAGAGCCTTTGGTCGCTTCCAGCAAAAACATTGTTGCCGCACGCTGTCTATTGGGGTGAACCGGCTTTAACCTGGTCGGGGTTAATTTATATTTGGCCAGTAACCCGAAAAGCTCCGGCAGCCGCTCCGGGCGATGAACAATTGCCAAATGCCCTTTGGGCTTTAATAACCGTGCCCCCACTTTAACTATATCTTCTAATTCGCATTTAAGTTCATGCCTGGCAATCGCTTGGCTTTCCCCCGCGCTTATTTTGCCTGATGTCTTTTTATAATAAGGGGGATTGGAAAGCACCAAATCCCATAGCCCGTTAAACTCCCTGCCAAGCTCCCTAAAATCAGCCTGACAAACCGATATTTTATCAGTCTTGTTGTTTAAGGCAACGCTCCTCCTGGCCAAGTCGGCCAGGTGCGCTTGGATTTCAACACCGGTGATTTCTAAATCCTCAAGCCTTGTGGAGAGGAGCAAAGGAATCACTCCGCTGCCCGTACCCAGATCCATTATTTTAAATCCGGGCTTAACAGTAGCAAAGCGGGCTAAAAGAACTGCATCCAGGGAAAAACGGTACCCCTTTCTGGGTTGGTAAATCATCAGTCCGCTATCCGTCAGCTTTTCCAGTTGCACATCTTCATCCGGTTCCATCTTCTTGACTCCTACAATTTCTAACGGTGTAAAAATCCAAGGCAAAACAGGCAGTCTTCTCCTTCGTTTCTGGCAGTAGCAAAGTGTGCAGGGCAGATATGAAAACCTTCTTCATATAGCCTGGCCAGGTTGTCAAAACCTTCACCTTGGGATTTTTTGGCATAAAGTTTGGCCCGCAGTTGCTGGTTCTGGTCTTCCAGCGCATACACCCGCATTTTTAGTTCCCTGACCTCGTCCAGTATCTCTGTCAATCTATTCTCCAGATCGATCAACGCTTCAGTTAGTCTCATATCTCTCCCCCCTCCAAGGAGCTATACCCCTGCTTCTGAATTTTCTTCCAGTTCACTTACTTCGCCTGCCTCAAATTCTACAACCCGTTTGTCGGCAAGCTCTACTGTCACTTTTTCCTTTAAAACATTGGCGCTTATCACGTTACCCGACCCCAAAGGGGTAAGAACAGCCATCCCAGCATCTGGTACCTTTTCCCGGGATTTCTCGTAAACATCGTTTTCAAATTTCAAGCAGCACATCAAGCGGCCACAGATCCCTGAAATTTTGGTCGGATTTAAAGACAGGTTTTGGTCCTTTGCCATCCTGATGGAAACTGGCTCAAAATCCCCCAAAAAGGAGGAGCAGCATAATATTCTGCCACATGAGCCCAACCCGCCCAGCATTTTCGCCTCATCCCTGACCCCTATCTGCCTAAGCTCAATCCGTGTTTTAAAAATAGCCGCCAGGTCCTTCACCAGCTCCCGGAAATCAACACGTCCTTCTGCCGTAAAGTAGAAAATAATTTTGCTGACATCAAAAGTATATTCTACATCGATCAGCTTCATGGGCAGCTCGTGTTCAGCTATTTTCTTCAGGCAAATTTGAAATGCTTCCTTTTCTTTTTCCTTGTTTAATGCAACCTGGGCGTCATCTTCTGCCGTAGCCAACCTGATTACTTTTTTCAAAGGAGGAACTACCTCCGACTCATGTACTAACTTGGGGGCCACAACCACTTCCCCGTATTCAATACCACGAGCTGTCTCGACAATAACATGCTGGCCAAGGGAAATGTTTAATTCCCCGGGATCAAAATAATAAATTTTTCCTGCTTTTTTAAATCTTATTCCTACAACCTTAACTTTATTTTCTTCCATACTTGCTGCTCCTTTTTGGGGTGATCTTCTAACCTCAGCTGATAAAGTAAACTTGGCTTGCGCCAAGCCTTAGCGCACCAGAATTTCTAGCATTATATCTCATAATGCGTAGAAATTCCAATCCTTTAGGATGCCAGAATTTCTAGCGTTGTGTTTGCACAATGCGTAGAAATTCCAATCCTTTAGGACCGGCGGAAGCCTAGTTGTCCTTATGCGCCGTGAAATTTATACTTTCTGAATAGCCAAGCAAATCATGGAGTTTTAAAAAGAGCACATCAAGCGTCAGCCTGGGGTTAGCGTTTTGTTTTAACCTTTTAAGAGCCTCACTAATTAAAGCAACCGCTTTTTCGGAACGCTGGGGAGCAGGCCAATGCTCACCCACCATCTTTTGGTTACTCACTAGTTTGACACAGCTGGTTTTTTCCCATACCAGCACATCCCTAAACCACCGCATTAGAAATTCCAGTGTAGGCTGCAAATATTGGTCTTTTTCCATCTGAGCGCTTAAAGCAAGCAGTGCCAACCGGTCCTGCCTCTTTAGAACTTCCAGGATCCGTTCCGGAGAACGCCACTGGTTATCCTCACTCCAGCTTTCCCAAATTTTAAGGGCCTGGCTGACGCTTCCCCCGGCGAGTTCGCTTAAAAGCGAAGCCTTTTCTTCTGGAATTCCTGCTTCCTCCAGCAAAATATCCCTTATGATTCTCGGAGCAAGGGAATTAAACCTGATTAACTGGCACCTGGAAATAATGGTTGGCAGTACCGCATACATGCTGCCCGCCAGCAGTATAAATACATTATCCTTTGGCGGTTCCTCTAAGATCTTTAGCAAACAGTTGGCCGCCTCTTCCGTCATCTTCTGAGCATCATCGATAATTATCACTTTATACCTGCTGTCCAGCTGTTTAAAAGCGCTCTGAGCCTGAATCTCCCTGATCTGCTCAATCTTAACCGTACTGCCCTGCGGTTCTACCAAGTATAAATCAGGATGATTGCCATGTTCCATTTTCAAACAAGAGTTACACACCCGGCAATGCTTGCCGTCTTCTCCTCTTTTGCTGCAGTGTAAAGCTGCAGCAAAAGCAAAAGCAGCAGTCTTTTTACCCACACCTTCGCACCCCAAAAAGAGGTAGGCATGGCTAATCCGGTCGTTTAATAACGCCGTTTGCAGCTGCATTACAGCTTGTGCTTGTCCCTTGATTTCCGTTAAACTTTTCATAACATCAATTCCCGCTTATAGACCAGTTTGTTTTAAAATCTCTATGATTCTCTCTTGAACTTTTTCCACCGTGCCTTTGGCGGAAATGACTTTTATCCTTTCCTCCTGCCGTGCCAAGGCTAGATACCCTTCACGGACCTTGCGGTAAAATTCCACGGATTCTTGTTCCATGCGGTCGAACCCCTCTTGTCCATTGCATCGGGATGCAAGACGGGCCAAACCTTCCTCCGGCTCCAAATCCAGCACTATTGTTAAATCAGGCTTTATCCCTCCGGTGGCAAAACTGTTAATAGCGGCTATATCTCCCGCTGCCAATCCCCGCCCTATACCCTGATATACTATTGTGGAGTCAATAAAACGATCGGAAAGCACAATTTTCCCGGAAGCCAGAGCAGGGGCAATCACTTCTGCCACATGCTGGGCCCTGGCGGCAGCATACAGCAGGGCTTCTGTTTCAGGAGCTATGCCGGCAGAACCCGGGTCAAGCAAAATACTTCTAATCTTTTCAGCCAGTGACGTGCCCCCCGGCTCCCTGGTCAACAGCACTTCATGTCCCCGTTCTTTTAAATACTGCCCTAAGAGCTTTACCTGAGTCGATTTACCGGTGCCGTCAGGCCCTTCCACAGTTATAAAAAATCCTGCCAAAATAAATCCTCCTAGTTCGAGTCAGCAGCAGCGCCTTTGGGTCGAGTCCTCAGCCCCATTCCCTAGTCCCCAGGATCGTCTAAAACCCACATCCCTAGTCCTTGCTCGTTAGTCCTTAGTTGCATGTATGGCTTTTGCGGAAAAAGCCCACGGCTAATTGCTGATAGCTGAAGGCTGACAGCTGACGATGGCGCAGCTAGCTGGTGACTGCAAATTATATATCCAAGATTTTAACTGTCCTAAGCGTTGGGTCACTGGGTCCTTGCCAGTGAACGTCCTGCTTTTTTAAATCTTGAATAGTTTCTAAAATAAATGGCTCAAACCTCTCCCCGAGGCAAATCAAAGGTATGCCCGGCGGATAAGAAGCAATGGTTTCTCCACTGATTTTACCCGCTGCCTCGGAAATGGGGATTTCCCTCTGGGGGCTGAAAAATGCCTCCCTGGGAGACAATATGAGCTCCGGCAACGGGGGAAGCTCTTTTCGTTTTCCCTCCAATTCAGAATAATCACCGGCTAATGCAAAACGAACGCTTATATCCCTCAAGGCAGCCACCAAGCTCTCTAGGACTGGTTCATCGTCCCCTAGAGTCAACATGGCCAGCACATAACTCTCTTGGGCCATTTCCACATCTACCTTGTAATCTTGATGCAGTATTGCGGCCAATTGGTGACCGTTTAAAGTGCCACAGCATCCAATTAAAAGCTTTGTCGCATCAAAGGCAAGCTCCTGTTCATCTTTAAGTATTTCTGCATCAGGGCAATAAAAACCTCTGATTTGGTTAATTTCCCTTCTAGCCCGACCGCAGAGTTCCAAAAGCTGCTCGAGCTCCTGTCTCCCCTGGAGAGCCGCTTGCTGGCGTGCCGCATCCAATGATGCCAGCAGCACGTAGGAGGGGCTGGTACTTTGCAGCAAACTCAAAGCATTTCTGATTCTGGATACATCAGACAGGTTGCTCACATGAAGCATGCCTGTTTGGGTAAGGGAACCAAGCGTTTTATGGGTTCCGTGAACGACAGCGTCCGCTCCGTATTTAAGGGCTGGAACAGGAAGGGACGAATGAAAATAAAAGTGTGCTCCGTGAGCTTCGTCCACAATCAGCTGCAGCTTATGCCCTTGGACAACCCTAGTTATTTGCGATAAATCAACCGCAATTCCCTCGTAGGTGGGACTGACCATACAGACTACCCTACAGTCCGGGTATTTGGCTACAGCGTTCTGCAGGTCCTTAGACTGAAGAGGCAACGGTAGCTGAGCAAAACCGTACCGGGCCGGGACATAGATCGGCCTGGCACCGCTTAAAATCAGCCCATGCAGCACAGAGCGATGCACACCCCGCGGAACAATAACCCTGCTGTGAGGTGAACCAAAAGCCAAAATGGATGCTGCAATGCCTGCGCTGGCGCCGTTGACCAAAAAAAAGCTTGCTGCTGCACCAAATAAGTCCGCAGCTAGTTTCTCTGCCTGTGCAATTACACCTTGGGGGTTATGCAGGTCATCCAAACCGGGCAGTTCCGTCAAATCAGCAGCAAAAGTCTTTTGGCCCAGCAGCTCTTCAATTAACTGGCCGCGCCAGCGCCCTCCCTTGTGTCCGGGCATATGCAGGCGTAACCTTTGCTCCGAAACATATCTTAATATAGTTTGCACCAGTGGCAAATCACTTTGTGTCAAATCCAAAAACCCCTTATTTTACGGGCGTAGCTTTCTGATGCTAACTCGCACCAATTTTTTATAATTGTAACATAACATGCTTCTCCTTGCTATCAAGTTCTATATTCCATGTATGTTTAGTAATTTCTGGGGGAAAATAACAAAAAAAGCGTAGGTGATTATGCAATGCTGCTTGATCTTGATCTAAACGCTCTCTCGAAAAAACTGAAAGTCAATACGGCAAAGATCATTAAAGCCTGGAAGGCGGGAAAACGCGATTGGGACATAACCCAATCATCAGGCATTGAACAATGGAAACTTAATTGGCTGCGCCGCGAACTACAGCACGAACGTTGGAAAATAACCATTAAACGCAAAAGTTTACTCCGAAATAAAGGAACCTCAGCCAACAGGGAACTTTGGCTACAGCAAAAGTCCTAGTTAAATAAGCAAGCTGGGGACAAATTTAGTAATTTTTATGCAATGATTTTATACTCAAAGTGAAACAAACCGGCCACTTAGATGGCCGGTTTATAACCAAAGCTTCTTCAACTTGCCTACAAAATATGTGTACCTTGTATCACTTTGAGGTAGACATGTAAGTTCTTTTTCACAGTACTGACAAAGGAAATTGCCCGTAACCACTACTCCATCATTAATGCCCTTTGGCGGCACTTTCCCGCAAACTATACAAACGGGCAGAAGCTTTCTCTTGCTGGCCATTTTTTCACCCGCCTTAGCTAACACTGCTTTTATTTTATGCCTTATAGCTTGTGTAGGTGCGTACCCTCTCTGGGTAAAAACAAAGCAGGTTTATAACACCTGCTTTGTTTTCGGGGTCATTGCTACAGCTAGTGCCACAACTAAATATGGATATCTTGCTGCGACTGGTGCAATTGTCAAGGAATAATTAACAAACCCCATTACTATTTTTCCCCACGCTGCTATAAATATACAGCTCCCGTTAATTTTTTCTTTGCACACCATTCACATCAACATAATAATCTTCCTTGTAAATTAATTCAGATATAGGTACTATCTTAAACCCCCTGCTATGCAAATTTTCTAGGATAGGCCCTAATGCTTCCGGTGTATGCGTTGCATTATTGTGAAATAACACTATGCTCCCGTTTTTCACCCGGCTGGTGACTCGCTGGTATATTTGCTGGGCTGATAAGTCCCTCCAATCGAGGGAGTCCACGTCCCATTGGATAGCGTGTAAACCAAGACGCTGCGTGACAGTAATCAATGTGTTGTTATAGCTGCCGTAAGGGGGCCTGAAAAGAATAGGCTTAAAACCGGTAATTTCATAAATTTTGTTATAATTATCCTGCAGTTCTTTAACCATAGCTTCTTCCGACAGTTTTTTAAAATCTGGATGCGTGCTTGAATGCAAACCCAACTCATGACCTCGCTTTACAATTTCCTTAGCTTCCTCCGGATACTTATCTAACCAGATGTTTACCAGGAAGAATGTAGTTTTAACATTATACTTATCAAGCGTATCCAGCAATTGCTTGGTATAAGCAGCTCCCCAAGTGGCGTCAAAAGAAATTGCTACCTTTGGTTCATCAATTCCGACACAGTAAATCGGGTGCAGCTTTTTTACCCCGGTTACAAAGCTGACCAATGCTTGAGAAGGTCCGGCCAATGGTCCCTTCGTCAAAAAAATACCTACTGCCAAAAACAGCAAAAATAACAAACCTGATTTAAACCAACGAGGCACTGCCAAAACACGCATCTTTTTCCCTCCCCAATAATAACCCTAGTGCATTTTATTGGCATATCTCATATGCTATGACAGCTGGGAAATATTGCATGGGAGTAGATGACTAAAAAGCCTAGCTATATAAGTAGCTAGGCTTAAAAATTAAATTCTGGCAGTGACCTACTCTCCCAGGGCTCGTGCCCTAGTACCATCGGCGCTGGAGGGCTTAACTTCCGTGTTCGGAATGGGAACGGGTGTATCCCCTCCGCCATTACCACCAGAAATGCTTTATTCATTTTTAGCGCCATCTCCAGCGCCGAACTCGGCGTCCCACAGGGACTCCCTCGCTTCGCTCGGTCGCTGGTGACTTAACTTCCGTGGGCGGATTGTGTTCGGGTGTATCACTCCGCCATTACCACCAGAAATGCTTTATTCATTTTTAGCGCCATCTCCAGCGCCGAACTCGGCGTCCCACAGGGACTCCCTCGCTTCGCTCGGTCGCTGGTGACTTAACTTCCGTGGGCGGATTGTGTTCGGGTGTATCCCCTCCGCTATTACCACCAGAAATGCTTTATTCATTTTTAGCGCCATCTCCAGCGCCGAACTCGGCGTCCCACAGGGACTCCCTCGCTTCGCTCGGTCGCTGGTGGCTTAACTTCCGTGGGCGGATTGTGTTCGGGTGTATCCCCTCCGCTATTACCACCAGAAATGCTTTATTCATTTTTAGCGCCACCTCCAGCGCCGAACTCGGCGTCCCACAGGGACTCCCTCGCTTCGCTCGGTCGCTGGTGGCTTAACTTCCGTGGGCGGATTGTGTTCGGGTGTATCACTCCGCTATTACCACCAGAAATACCTTATTCTGCTTGCTTTGTGGTCAGCTGTCAGCCTTCAGCTTCCCAATCATTTCTTTTTAGTCTTTTTGTTTTTAGCTGACAGCTGATGGCTGACAGCTGCCGGCTATTTTGTTCTCTCAAAACTGCACAGCGATTATTGGCTTTAAAGGATTCTTGCCTCTCAGCTGCCAGCTGATGGCTTTTATGGTCAAGCCCTCGACCAATTAGTACTAGTCAGCTCCACGCCTTACGGCGCTTCCACTCCTAGCCTATCTACCTGGTATTCTTCCAGGGGTCTTACTGGTTTTATCCATGGGAAACCTCATCTTGAGGGGGGCTTCGCGCTTAGATGCTTTCAGCGCTTATCCCTTCCAGACTTAGCTACCCAGCTGTGCCGTTGGCACGACAACTGGTACACCAGCGGTCTGTCCACCCCGGTCCTCTCGTACTAGGGGCAGCTCCTCTCAAGTTTCCTACGCCTGCGACGGATAGGGACCGAACTGTCTCACGACGTTCTGAACCCAGCTCACGTACCGCTTTAATGGGCGAACAGCCCAACCCTTGGGACCTACTTCAGCCCCAGGATGCGATGAGCCGACATCGAGGTGCCAAACCTCCCCGTCGATGTGGACTCTTGGGGGAGATAAGCCTGTTATCCCCGGGGTAGCTTTTATCCGTTGAGCGACGGCCCTTCCACTCGGTACCGCCGGATCACTAAGCCCGACTTTCGTCCCTGCTCGACTCGTCAGTCTCGCAGTCAAGTCCGTTTCTGCCTTTACACTCTCCGGATGATTTCCAACCATCCTGAACGAACCTTTGGGCGCCTCCGTTACTCTTTGGGAGGCGACCGCCCCAGTCAAACTGCCCACCTGACACTGTCCCAACACCCGTTTAGGGTGCCTGGTTAGAATTCCGGTACCTCAAGAGTGGTATCCCAACGCCGACTCCACTGAAACTTGCGTCCCAGCTTCTAAGTCTCCCACCTATTCTGTACATGACGTACCAAAACCCAATGTCAGGCTACAGTAAAGCTCCACGGGGTCTTTCTGTCCTGTCGCAGGTAACCCGCATCTTCACGGGTACTACAATTTCGCCGAGCCCCTCGTTGAGACAGTGCCCAGATCGTTACGCCTTTCGTGCGGGTCGGAACTTACCCGACAAGGAATTTCGCTACCTTAGGACCGTTATAGTTACCGTACGCCGTTTACTGGGGCTTCGGTTCAAAGCTTCTCCTCTCGGATAACCTTTCCCTTAACCTTCCGGCACCGGGCAGGCGTCAGCACCTATACTTCATCTCCTCGATTTAGCAGGCACCTGTGTTTTTGTAAACAGTCGCCTGGGCCATTTCTCTGCGACCTCCTCTCGCTCGTATTTGCTCTATACTCACGATACCGAGGTACCCCTTCTCCCGAAGTTACGGGGTCATTTTGCCGAGTTCCTTAACGAAGGTTCTCTCGCGCGCCTTAGGATTCTCTCCCTACCTACCTGTGTCGGTTTACGGTACGGGCACCCATTCCCCTCGTTAGAGACTTTTCTTGACAGTTTGGGATCAGTTAGTTCGCTACTTCTCTTTCGCTCCCCGTCACCTCTCAGGCCTCTCGTGAGACGGTTTTGCCTGTCTCACACCCTACTGGCTTGGACGCACTCTTCCAACCGTGCGCTTAACCTACCCTCCTGTGTCATCCCTTCCTCAAGCGGTTAATGGGTGGCATCGGAT